>JAISAF010000157.1 GCA_031266855.1 Spirochaetales bacterium | reverse complement strand
TTTTGAAAAAGCGATATGTCCTATTATTGGAGAAACGGGGATTTACACTGACCTAATCCGATCCTTCCGCAAGAGCATCAAGGCCAAGCGGAGGAGCGGACAGCTTGTCCGGGGGATTTAAGGCGGCGGGTTACAAGACCATGTAAAAAGCCGGTACGCCTTCACCGCGCTCCGGCAATTTAACATTACGAAAAGAATAGCGGCGAATTCCGCGGGAAAAAGCGCCTATTTGCAGCCGCGCAAGGGATTGGAGGGGTACCGCCCCGCAGGGGCGAAAGCAGCCACGGCCCATAGCGCCGGGGCCGGAGCGGGCCGCTAAGGCGGACACGGGGAGCCCCGCAAAGCCCAGTTTCCGGCGCGAAACCTGTCATTGTGTATCTATGGTCAGGGCAAATTTATGTACGGACAATGTTCTTAATCACTGAAAAGAAAAAAGCGACTGACCTAATTCGCCTTTTTCTATTTGAGGACAGGTTCTTACCGGACGGTAGCATAAATCCCGGTAGTATGTTATATTAGATAAAGGAGGCCCAATGGAAACGGTAGTCCGGATAGTTGAAGCTGAGGTGCTTGCGCCGGTTATGTATATACCCTCAGAGATGCGGGGCAGCCGCCTTGAAGTAACCCTCCGCCCGATAGAGGAAGCGGCCGCCGGGGCTGATCAAAAGGCATATATCAACAAGGAGATCATGCGAAAATTCCGAAAAGCCGCAGAATCAGAGGAGGCAAAAGAGCAGATCAGGAAGAAACTTGCTGAAGGGACGCACTTTGATTTTGACGCCGCAAAACTCATCCATGGAAACATGACCGAAGACGACTGGCAAAAGCTGTATGATCTTCAAAAGCAGACATGGCCCGAGGCGGCGGCAAAAAAGGCGGGAATGTAGATCATGCCTAAACCCGTCGTTCTTGACACCAACGCGGTCATTCATTTTGTCCAGGCCCTTGATATGCCCAAATTTGAGATAGTAGCCCAAACTTTGAACAACAACCAATGCTATGTTCCGGTAGAGGTAATCGTCGAGACCGTTTATATTCTGAACGACAGGTTTCGGAATGACCGTGAAATTATCGCCGCTAAACTAAAAGATTTTATCGCTATTCAGGATGGCCTTGTCCCTGAAACCAATGCCATCGCTTTTGGCTTAAATCTCTACGCTTCTTCCAAACTGGATTTTGTAGACTGTCTGCTTGCCGGCTACGCAAAAGTAAAACGCTGTCTCGTCCTGACCTTTGACAGCGGCCTAAAGAAGGAACTGGCCGGACAAGCTTATCTTCCCTGACTGTTTTAATAGTCCACGTAAGGCCGAATTTCTTGCGGTATATCTTGTAAAAATAGCTCAAATTTTCGTAACCTACCCTGCGGGCGGTTTCTTCAATCGGATATTCGGTTGTTTTAAAAGCAATTCTGCTTTTCCAGTTTGATATTCTGCATAAAGGCGGAAAAAGTTATGCCCGCATGGGTTTTGATAAGGCGGTTATAATAATTCTTGTTGTGGCCAAATTGTTCAATAAGATCATTCAACGTTATATCCCGGTAGCGGTCTTCGAGAACGCGCCGGATATTCTTAAAGAGAGCATCTCCGTGGGCTGCACGGGCTTGACTTTAGCGGCCATTTCGTTGCCTCTTATTTGATGATATAGACAACCTCATTGCCGTGGGCGCCTACCACTTCCTGCTTGCGCGGATGGACGATCAGGTCCATGTCTTCCATCGGGATAGCGCCGAGAAGCACTTCGTCGGCATCCGGCACGAAAATAGCCCGGCAGCTGCTTTCACGGTCTTTCCACTGAATGTCAACCGGTTCCGTTGCCGCATACGCTTGTTTCGAGCCGTCGGCAAGCGCGGCGTTGAAGCTGCCCCTGATTTCGAGACCCAGCGCCTCACGCACGGCCTCGTTGATAACGAGAGTCACCGCGCCGGTATCGACCAGCGCGTGAACGGCAACACTGCGGATATCCTTCTCTTCAACAAGCCCGCGCCCGGCATTAGCGACATCCCACGCATTTTTGAGCGTAATGTCTGTATAAACAATACTCATGGTTGTTCCCTCTCTAAAATGTAGTCTAGCACATACCAAGACCCGCCGTCAAGAACTCGCACTTTTTCCTCTTTTAGAGAAATTTGCAAAAGATAGTTCGCATAGTTAATCCGATCCTTTAAGGATTACCGGATCCGCCCGCCGCAGTTCATTGGGCTTTGTGTGGAATTTCTCATGGAAAATGCGGTAAAAAAATGTCTGGTTTTCGTAACCAACCCGGCGGGCGATGTCTTCTATGGTAAATTGGGAAGTCTTTAAGAGGATTTCCGCTTTTTCCAGCCTGATATCCTGCAAAAAACGGGAATAGGTCATACCGGTATGCCGTTTGATAAGGCGGTTGAAAAAATCGGGGGCATACCCGAAAACGGAAACCAGTTTTTCAAGGGAAACGTTCTGATAATGCTCATTGAGGTATTGCTTTATATCTTCAAACTCCTGCTCCGCCGCCGCTTGCCTGGCCCTGCCCTGGACATAGGCGTCATAGTCCGAGGGAAGCCGGTAGAGAAGCCGCTGCACATACCCCATTACAAGATGCCGGGTCCCCGGCTCGTGCCGCCTGAGTTCCGAGACAATAGCCTCGAAGAGACGCCGGGTTTCCGGGTTCTCCTTTTTGGGGACAAACCGGACAAAGTGGTATGTTTCATTCCGGTTGAGTATCATTTCGCGCAGAAACCGCTGCCCTTCAGGATCGCCGGTTTCCAGAGGCATAGACTTGTCAAAGAACGCGTTCGATATACCGAGGAATAATACCATCGCGTTTCGCTGATAAAGATACTCCCTGTGGAGCGTCTCTTTACCCAGGAGACATACCTCGCCCTTATTGAGCGTTTCTTCGCGTCCCCCAATCTGCTGATGATACGCGCCGTCAATAACATAAGTCAGTTCCACGTAGTTGTGTTTATGGCGCGGCGTAAG
>JAISAF010000147.1 GCA_031266855.1 Spirochaetales bacterium | reverse complement strand
AAAAACCGGAATTTTTACCGCAAAGCCGAAGAAGTTGAATGGGTTCTTGCTCTTTATATCTTTCTTTGCTTCTTCGACCTTGCCAGTCTTCGACTTTGCGGTTATTCTTTCTTCATTTGACTTTGCGATTCATATTACTTTTATGCTATCGTGAAATTTGATACATCAAAACCCATCTCATTCAACGCTTCCAGTGTTTCTTTCTGATGCTCTACGGTCCCGCTTAAAATATTTACCCTGGCTAAAATATAGCTAGCGGGCCATCCTTCATAATAGTTCATTAAAAACGGAGGAATGACTTCATGCCTGTTAAATATATTTTCTATCAGTCCTGACTTTACCATTTGAATAAATTCCTTTTTATCGTATTCATAAGGATTGCCTTTGTGAAATATACGATGCTGTTCAAGGAAAAGCACCGGGTTGTAATTCCCGTAGTTAGCAAGGTCAGGGGATTTCCAGCGCGCGGTATCTTTCGCGTCCGGTGACGGTAAAACCTTTTCCCATATTCCGCGTTTAACCGCAAAACTATTGCAACAAAAATACAGGCGGTATGGAGTTTTTAAGAGCGTATCTTCGCAAAGTTCCCCTTCAAATGGAGCGAAAACCCCATAACAGTCAAGCTCCAAAAGTCTTACATAATATACAATTTCATTGCCGGCGTTTATTTTATATACCGCACCCAACTCATACCGCGCCATAAAATGTCTCCTTATTTTTATGAGCGTACAGTAATGGCTTTATTTTATCAAGTCATTCTTTCAGGGCGGGCGCATATAAAATCATTTTGACCATCATGCTAACAAAAAATCAGAATTTTTACCGCAAAGCCGAAACAGTTTAATAAGTTTTTGATCTTAATTAAGGTTTTGTCTTCTTTTTTTTGCTTCTTCGGCCTTGCCAGTCTTCGACTTCGCGGTTATTCTTTCTCCTATTCGGCTTCGCGGTGAATTCTTTCTTCAAAGCATGCCGCTTTGAGAGGAATTTTGACGCTGAAAAAAGTAAACGCACGGCGCCCTGTTTATGTCCTGTCCGCCGCCGCCCTTGATTTTTTTTCTCCGGTATTCCATACTCATCGTACCGAGCGGTCGTAGAGCGTAAGTCCAGGTGACTTACGCTCTACGACCGCTCTTTTTTTTGGAGGTTTTTTATGGAAACGATTCAAACAGAGCACAAAATGGCGGTAATGCCTGTTGGGAAACTGCTGTTTTCCATGTCGTTACCGCTCATGCTTTCCATGATTATGGAAGCTCTGTACAACGTGGTGGACAGCCTTTTCATCGCTCACGTGAGCGAAAAGGCATTAACCGCCTTAACCCTTGCTTTCCCCATACAACTGCTGGTGGTGTCTGTCACGGTGGGAACCGGGGTCGGTATCAATGCGCTGCTCTCACGGCGGCTTGGGGAGAAAAATCAAAAAGGCGTTGAGGAAACCGCCATGAACGGTGTTTTTCTTGCGGGTATAACCTATGTATTCTTTTTGCTATTCGCCCTGTTTTTGACCCGGCCCTATTTTGCGTGGCAGACTAATGACGGGGAAATTTATCAAATGGGCGTTGAATACCTGTCTATCTGTATGCTGTGGTCTTTCGGCTGCGTGGGACAGATAACATTTCAGCGGCTGTTACAGTCAACTGGAAGAACCGGGCTTTCCATGATTTCACAGATTACCGGGGCGGTCTTTAATATTATTTTTGACCCTATCCTTATTTTCGGCCTGCTGGGGTTTCCCAGATTGGGTGTAACTGGGGCGGCTATTGCCACAGTCGCGGGGCAAATTATCGCTATGCTTATAGCGATAATCCTTAATCTTACCAAAAACCACGATGTGCGTTTTCATTTCAGGAGTTTCCGGCCTGACAAAAAGGTTATTGGCGAGATTTATCAAGTGGGGTTTCCTGCTATCCTCAATCAATCGCTCAATTCGCTTATGGCGTTTGGTGTGAATTTTATTTTGATAAAACTTTCCGCCACGGCGGTTGCGGCGTTTGGTATTTATATCCGCATACAAAATTTTGTTTTAATGCCCGCCTTCGGAGTAAATAATGGCGTTATCGCTATCGGCGCTTTTAACTATGGAGCGAAAAACAAAAAGCGGATTGACCAGACTATTAAAAGCGGTATGCTGATAGCGGGTTCAATTCTGGTTCTTGGCATTGTACTTATGCAAACCCTAACCGGGCCGGTTTTAATCCTGTTTGACGCTTCACCGCAATTAATGGATATGGGATCCGCCGCCTTGCGGATTATTTCTTTGGGGTATTTGTTCGTTGCCCCCACACTAATCATGCAGGGCGTGTACCAGGCTCTTGGAAACGGCATATATAGCCTGATTATTACCCTTATGCGGGTAGTGATTGTTCTTATTCCAGCGCTGTATATTTTCGCGAAAATATTCCCGCTGAATATGGTCTGGTGGGCGTTTGTTCTTGCGGAAGGTTTTTCCGCGCTTACCGGCGTTTTTCTCCTGAAACGGATTTACCACAAAAAGGTAAGGCCGCTCAAAACAGTAGAAAGCGCATAGACACGGATAACCAATGCCTTATGTGAGCAGCATCAGGCGCGGTGAGGCGCCAATCCGCCTCTGCCGCACCTGTTCATTTTGCCCGCTTCGCCGCCGTAAGGCGGCGAAGCGCATAGTTATGCGAACTACTGGCGTATACCATTTTTTACATAGCGCTTTTATAACTTTCTATTTTTCCCATTAATTCTTTTGTACATTCCTCTATACTTTTCAATTTTCCCATTACTATAATATTCGCCTAACTCTTTGTCATTTTTTATTTCGCTCGGCGCAGGCTCCGCCTACGCCGGATTTAGAAGCAAGCGTCCACGCCTTGCGGCTTTGGAACCAGGCCGCGTAAGCGGCCAGCCGCTGGGCGCGCGCAAGGGATTGAAGCGGAAAGCCCACAGGATTTGCATTGGCAAATCCGAGGACTTGGCCCGGAAAGCCCGTTTTTTTGCGGTTTGTGAATTTGCGGAGCAAATTCACAAACCGCAAAAAATGCGCCCAAACTTATTACTGAAAAATAAATGCGGAAACCCTGCTTTCCCCGCCTATGATATTGACATATTTTTAAATTCCGGTTATATATTTTTTTAGGATTATTATATGAAAAACTTCGCGGATTGTTTTGTGTATTTTTATTATTATTCGTCTCAGTTTTCGCGGAGTCGTGCCGGCAGGTTAATCCTGTAAGTTCCGGGTGTGAAAATCACGGGAGGCTCCGCAAGGGCCTCCTTTTTTTATGCCCGCGCCGTGTTGAGCGTGGGAAATAAGTATGGAGGAGTGCGTATGATTGTTGTTGTAAAGGCTGGAACGGACGGCGGGGAAATCAGGAAGTTCATGGCGTATCTTGAGGGGCTGGGCGTGAGTGTGCATCACTCGCAGGGGAAGTACCAGAGTGTTCTGGGTCTTGTGGGCGATACGGCTGAGGTTTCCCGCGAATCGCTGGAGGCTCACCATTTGGTTGAGAAGGTCATTCCTGTTCAGGAGCCGTACAAGCGGGCAAACCGTTTGTTTCATCCTGAAGATACGCGCGTGGATATTCCCGGGCCGGACGGGCGCATGCGTCATATCGGCGGGGAGTTTCTGGGAATTATCGCGGGGCCGTGTTCGGTGGAAAACCGGGATCAGATTACCGCTATCGCGGTGGAAATAAAAAAGGCGGGCGCCGGGTTTCTTCGCGGGGGAGCTTTTAAGCCCCGCAGTTCGCCGTACAGTTTTCAGGGGCTTGGCTGCGGAGGGCTTGAGCTTCTGCTTGAGGCGAAAAAAGCGGCGGGGCTGCCGGTTGTCTCGGAGCTTATGGCAATTCATCATATCGAGCTTTTTGAGGATGTCGATGTAATCCAGGTGGGCGCGCGGAATATGCAGAACTTCAATCTTCTGCGGGAGCTGGGCAGATGCCGCAAACCTGTTCTTTTGAAACGGGGACCCGCTTCCACGATAAGCGAACTTCTTATGGCGGCGGAATATATCATGTCCGGGGGAAACGATACTGTTATTCTGTGCGAGCGGGGTATCCGCAGTTTTGAATCCTCTACGCGCAATACCCTTGATTTATCCGCTATTCCTATGCTGAAAAGGAAAAGCCATCTGCCGGTTATTGTTGATCCGAGTCACGCGACGGGCCTAAGCTGGATGGTCGGCTCTATGGCGAAGGCGGCTATCGCGGCGGGCGCGGACGGCATCATGGTGGAGGTTCACAACAACCCGGAAGAAGCTCTGTGTGACGGCGAGCAGGCCATTACCCCGGACAGCTTCGCGGCGCTTATGAAGGATTTGGAAAAATACGCGCGTATCGAAGGGCGCGTACTGGAATAGAGCTGTGCAGAAACCTCAGTTTCTGCACAGCTTAGGAACGGTTTCAATATAAAAACAGCCGGATTTGCCGCCATTTGCGGCAAATCCGCCAGACTTGTGAGAGAACCGAAAGGTTATCGAACAAGTCTAATGAAAGGTATGAACAGGAGTGCCGCATATAATGACGCATAACGCAAAATAACGCTACAACCAGTATCGCATAATGCCGCGCATGATGAAAAAAAACGCATATAATAGCGTATAACAACGTATAATAAATAAATGGAGAAAACCGCGAATGCGAATAACAGAAATGATAAAACCTATGGGAAAAAACCCGGTATACGGCTTCATCGGCCTTGGCCTGATGGGAGGCGCCTTCGCCATTGCCATGCGCAAGGCGGGTTTTGAAGGCCGCTTCCTGGCCTGCGATACGGACAGGCGCACCCTCCAGGCAGCCGAAAGGGACGGCGTTATTGACGAGGGTTTCCTCTCGCCTCAGGCGATGCTGCCCCGGTGTTCCTTTGTGCTTCTGTGCCTTCCCCCGAAAAGCGCCCTCCGGTTTATGGACGCGTGGATGCCGGCTTTCAAATCCGGCGCCCTTATCACCGACATCGCCGGAATTAAAAAACCCGTCTGCGGGCATATCGAAAAAATCCTGCGGGCCGACCTTGACTTTATCCCCGGCCACCCAATGGCCGGAACGGAAAAAAGCGGCTATGCCCACGCGCGGGATTGCGGCTTTCAGGGACGCAACTACATCCTTACCCCGCTCGCGCGAAACAAACCGGAAAACATCGCCTTCCTCAAAGACCTCATCCGCCGCCTGGGCTTTACCCGCGTCGTCGAAACCAGCCCCGCGATCCATGACGAAAAAATCGCCTTTACCTCCCAGCTCTGCCACGTAATCGCCGCCTCCCTCATCGACTGCGAAAACGACACCTCCATTACCCGTTTTGGCGGCGGCAGCTTCGAAGACCTCACGCGCATCGCCATCCTGAACGCACCCCTGTGGACACAGCTTTTCATCGAAAACTCCGGCCCCCTTGTGCGGCAAATCGAAAAGTTCGAAACCAGCCTCAGCAGAATCAAAGCCCTCATCGCCGGCGCGCAAACAGAAAAACTTCTGGAAACCCTTGCCGCCGTGCGGGACAGAAGAACCGAAATGGCGAAGCGGGGATAAAGCAGGTACGCGGGATTTTTTTCTGATTTTTGGGGTTTCGGATAGCTTTATTCAATGTTGCGAATCTGCTCGCGGATATTTTCCAGGCAGTCTTTCATGGCAACCACGAGGCGGCTTACTTCGGCGATAACATTTTTTGAACCGATGGTGTTGATTTCCCTGTTCATTTCCTGGCAGATGAAGTCAAGTTTTTTTCCGATGCTTCCTGGTTCCCGCGTCGCGGCGAGGAAGGCTTCACAGTGCGAGGCAAGGCGGATAAGTTCTTCATGTATCGAATATTTTACCAGGAGCAGCGCCACTTCCGCGGCGATGCGCGCCTCGTCGATTTTGTCGCCGAGAAGTTCTTCCATGCGCGCGCGTATGGTTTGGGAGAAGCGTTTTTCTATTTCGGGTGCGTATAACGAGGTCTGTTCCGCGTTTTTTCTGATGGCGGCGAGAAGCTCAAGAATATCCTTTTCGGTGGCTTCGCCTTCCCGGACGCGGCCGGCTTCAAAACCGGCAAAGACCGTGTCGAGAAGAGGCGGAATTTCCTGCCAGTAATCCTCCGCTCCGCGGATTTGTTCGGTTCGCAGGATTCCCTCGATTTGGAGAAGGTGCGACAGGCGGATTTCCTCATTTGTTCCGGCAAGGCTTACAAGTTTTTTTAGAGACCCCATGTAGCCGTTGACAAGCGCCGGATCGACGAAGACGCTGATATCGTCTTCGATGTTTTTTATTTTAAGGTATACTTCTACTTTTCCCCGCAGAACCCTGTGTCCCAGGTATTCGCGAATGCGCGGCTCCAGGGGGCTGAGCGCCGGGGGCAGGTTGATGTAAATATCGAGGAAGCGGTTATTGTAGGATTTTATTTCGAGGCTTATATGGAAACTCTTTGCCGCCGCTTCCGCGTAGCCGTAACCTGTCATGCTTTTCAAGGAACCGCCTCCTGTACGCTTTTTGTTTTCATGTGTTAGTCTTCATTTCCTTATTTTCATTTTTTATTTTCATTTGTTTGGTTTCATTTGCCTGGAAATCCTGGAACAGTTTTTTTCCGAGCTGCCAGTTGTCTCCCGCTCCAAGGCTTATGAACAGGTCGCCTGCCCGTAATTCCTTTTTTAGATAATCCGCCGCGTCCATTACTTCTTCGAAATAAACAACGCGGGGATGCAGGCTGCGCGTCTTTTCAAATAGAAGCCTGCCGGAAACGCTGTGCGTGTTTGTTTCCCGCGCGGAAGCGTAAATTTTGTGAAGAATAACAATGTCCGCGCTGGAAAAGGACGCGGCAAAATCATCGAGCAAAGCCTGGGTACGCGAATAGGTGTGACTCATAAAATCCGCTACGACGCGGCGCTCTGGATAAAAACTCCGTAAACCTTTTAATGTCGTTTTCAGTGCGGTGGGATGGTGGGCGTAGTCGTCCATAAAAAGAATGCCCGCCGCTTCTCCTAGAATTTCGCTGCGGCGTTTACAGCCGCGAAAGGATGAAATGCCTTTTGCCAGAAGTTCCGGCGCCGGGGCGCTCAGACCCAGGTCGGAGCTTATTGTTTGAACAAGGGCTATCGCCGCGGCGCAGTTTAAAACAGTATGGAAACCGGGAATGTGAACCTGAAAGCTGGTATCAATACCCGCAAGCCGGAAAACCGCGGCGCCGGATTTTTCCGTGGCGGACACAAGGCGGTACGCGCCGTCTGCCTGTATGCCGTACGGAACGCGGCGCAGATCCCCGCGCTTTTTCACGATTTCCGCCGCCGCTTCGCGGGCCCCGCGGTCATCCGCGCAGTAAATCAGGGCGCCTCCTTTTTCCAAAGCGCCGCAGTATTCAAGAAACGCGGAGTAAATATCCGCGTAGTCTTTGAAATAGTCCAGATGATCTTCCTCAATACTGGTCAGGACGATCCAGCGCGGGTGAAAAACGAGGAAATTCCTTCTGTATTCGCAGGTTTCGGCAATAAAAAAGTCCTCCCCGCCGGTCCAGGTCGAATGTCCGTCAAAATTAGCCGCCGCGCTGCCGGTAAGTACGCTGCCGGGCAGGCCAAGTTCCCGGACAAGGGTTCCCACGAGAGCGGTAGTCGTTGTTTTACCGTGAACGCCCGCGATTCCCCCGAAGGGCATACGCCGGGAAAAAGCCGCCAGAGCTTCAGGATATGAGAGTAGCGGAAGGCCAAGCTCCCGCGCCATACGAAGTTCAGTATGTGTATCGGGGGAATACGCCGCGGAATAAACGACAAGCGCCGCGTCTTTAGGAACCTGCGCGGCATTGAACCCCTCGAAGTAAGGGATGCCCAGATTCGTTAAAACCTCGTCGGTATAAAACTTTTCGGCCACGTCCGAGCCGCTTATCCTGCCGCCCCGCCGCAAAAGAAGCTCCGCCAAAGCCGCCATGCCTGTTCCTTTAATGCCTACAAAATAGAATATGGAATTGTGTATTTCGCGGGGAAAGACGTCAGAGTCCATTACTTAACTATATCAGTTTCCGCAAAGTATGTAAACTTAGGAATTTACCACGGAGAGATTTACCGCGAAGTCGAAAAAGTAAAAGAAGTAAGCGGGAAGCATTGGAAGCCTTTTTGACTTTGTAGTTGATTTTTTTCCATGAGATTTATGGATTTGTGCGGTTTTGCGGAAGACAAAAAGTTTATAAGCGCTTGCCGGAATAAGCGTGAAGCCGAATAAGAAAGCAAAAAACTAACAAAAGACTTTGAGAACCCTCAATTTCTTTCTTTCCTTTTTTACTCCCTCGCCCTTGCCCTCCCTCGCCCGTCTTCGACTTAGCGGTTAGATTTTTTTCTGATTTATCCCGCTTTGCCCATAGGCCACGTGCAGGAAAATGAGGCTGGAGAACCGCGCGCGAAGCGCGTCCCTGTTTCCCGGCCTCGTCCATATCAGGGGCCGGGAATTCTTTGAAAATCAGTAACGCTCGCGGTATCCGCCGCTGCGGGGACGGGAAGAGCGTTCACGGTTCTGCTCCTGAGCTTCATTGACACGAAGCTGACGGCCACGCAGTTCCAGTCCGTTCGTCGCCTCCATAGCAGCCTGAGCCGCTTCAGGCGTCGCCATCTCCACAAAACCAAAACCGCGGGCGCGGCCAGTCATTTTGTCGGTAATAATATTTACGGAAGCAACTTCCCCATACTGGGAAAATACGCCCCGCAACTCCGTCTCGTCGGTTGAATAATTCAGATTCCCGACATACAATTTGTTTGCCATACTACTAATGTTCCTTTGGGCCTTGCACAGACCCCCTCAATAATTTCTGGGGTCTATCAACGACAGACCAATCGTGCCGTAAGCGCTTTCTCAGGAACTAAAACTTCAGATTCGTAAAACGCGAGAAGTATGGGTTTCAGGATGATCACAGAACTTTTTTCCCCTTATGCAGCCAAAACACAAATACCTGCTATGCAAGCCAGATACCGTATCATATCATGGCAGATAATTTATGTCAATACTGTTGCGGTTTAAAAATTTGGTATCGCCGTTTACTTTTTTCAACGCCCGATCCCTCTAAAAACAGCATGTCGCAAAACAGCATGTCAAAAAGGAAAAATCACCGCATCAGAATTTGGGCGCATTCCGGGGGCGCGTGAGCGCCCACTACAATAAATTTCTTCTCGGAAAGCGACTGTCTTCCGGCGCATGTTTTGCGGTCTTGGAATGGGCGGTGCAAATTCCATGACCGCAAAAAACCGGGCTTTCCGCTCCAAGTCCTCGGAAGCGCCTATGCGCTTCCTGTGGGCTTTCCGCTGCACTCCCTTGCGCCGCGCAGCGAGCGAACTTGCGTTCCGCAAATTCGCGGCCGCCGGGTTATGGGCTACCGCTTAGAAGGTTTAGCGGAACCATAAAAACCGGATGTCTTCGCGCTTTTCGATAGGTTCAAGTTCCTTATGATCTCCAGTAATCAGGACAGCAGACATGGAAGAAGCAAAAGCGCAGACAATAGAGTCCGCAAGAGAAAGACTATAGCTTGTTTTGAGCCGTCCTGCCATACGGATATTTGGGTGGGAAATCTGATAAACAATTTTTATGGATGACGCATAGAGGGCTTGCAGAAATTTGTCGGCATACTCCAGACCCTTAATCCGGATTCTGTCGTAGTACACTTCAAGAACCTGAATGCTGGTCATATAAATATATATTTCTCCTGCTTCTGCCTTTTGAATAAGGCCGGCGACAATATCCGCACCGGATTCTTTGTCAAGAAACGCGATCACTGCACACGCGTCAAGGACATAGATATATTCACCGCCAGGCGGCATTATGGTTCCGGTTCCTGAAAGCGGTTTATATCCTGATTGTCCTCAAGGGCTTTATCCGCCTGTTTGCGCTTAAAATATGCGTCCAGCGTATCTTCTCCCGCACAGGAGCCATATAAATCCATCAGGGAAACAGGCGGTTTTTGAGAAGGCGTGCGGTATTCCATGCTTTCCGTCCGCTGCCGCTCACCACCGGCTCTTTCCGCAACGGGGATAATGGTAAGTGCGGCCACGGCTTTTCCGGCAGGAATATCCCGCGGTATATCAAAAGAAATACGGTGATCCGCCGGAATTTCAACAATCTGTTCGATGGTCATAGTTGTAAGTATATCATAAAAAATGAATGCCGTCCACGTCGTATGGAACCAGGCGGGGGGTTAGGCCGTTTTTTCTTCTTCCTTTCTTTGCTTCTTCGCCCTTGCTATTCGACTTAGCGGTGAATTTTTTCTTCAAAATATGCCACTGCGCAAGGGATAGGAGCGGAAAGCCCACAGGAAAGCGCCGAAGGCGCTTTCCGAGGACTTGGAGCGGATAGCCCGGTTTGCGGCGTTTTACGCCGCAAATGCGCCCAAAACTTGAAAATATAAATCCGTATTATTTTTCTGTATCCTGTTTTTGCTGCTGGCTGGTGTGGCGTTTGTCCCGCTTGCGGAAGGATTTGTAGTACCATGTCCGCGCTGCTTCGGCGAGGCGGTAGACGCGGTAGGTGAAAAACTTCAGGGGGTAGTCGTAGCTGCCGGGACGGTGGAGGATTTCGCCGCCAAAGCCGGTTTTGAAGCGGTAGAGGCCGTACATCGCGTGGCTGGGATCGTTAGCGGGGGGAATGCCGAAGAGATCGTAGCTTAGCGCGCCTTCGCGTTTTGCCAGGTTCATTGCTTCCCACTGGAGGGCGTAGGGGGCCATATAATTTCGCATCTGGTCTGCGGAGGCTCCGTAGAGGTAATAGGCCTGGGTTCCGAAGACGGCGACAATGAGGCCGGCAATGAGTGTTCCTTCGGCTTCGGCAAAAAGAAGGTGCAGAAGCGGTGTTTGTCCCGCGAAGCTTCCGGCTGCCGCGTTGTCCGCTGAGTTGTCTGCGGACGCGGATTTATCCGTGGGTGCGGATTTGTCCGCGGAATGGAAGAGCCTTTCGTAGTATTCCTTTTCGTGTATGCTGATGCCGTCGCGCCGCGCTGTTTCCTGGTAGAGTCCGTACCAGCGGGGAAGCTCTTCCGGCCCGGCTTCATATACGCGGACGCCTTTTTTTTCCGCGAGCCGTGTATTGTAGCGGGTCTTGGGTTTCATACCCGCAAGGAGTTCTTCGGCGGAGGGCGAGAGGTCTATAATGACGGTATCCGGCGGCTGGACATCATAGACTGCTTTTTTGAGCGGGCGGCAGAGCGCTTCGGGGAAATTGAATTCGCCGGTGGTTCCCCAGGGAACGTCAAAGCGGATAAACAGGGTCTTGTCCGGCAGCAGGGGTTTGAGGGCTTTTGACAGGGCCTCGAGGCAGTCGCAGGGTCTTCCCGGAAGCGGCTGGGAGGGCGCGGGCCCGTGGGGAATATAGGCTATTCCGTAGCCCGCGGCTAAAGGCCGGCACAGTACGAAAAGGGGAACGTCCATCGCGTGGCCGTCCGCCGTGCAGTGGATCATGAAGGACAGGGGCTTCCACCCGGAACTTTCCTTGAAGGCCAACCAGAAGCCGCTTTGGAGAAGGTTCGGCGCGGGAAGAAGCGCCGGGTCCACAGGCTCAAGCTGAACGGTAAACTTTACCTTCTTCCTTTTCTTCACGTCCGCTTACCCTACTTTTCCATCTTTGACTTTTTCCGTTTGAAGCGGCTTCCCGCCAGCCTCAAGCGGAGTATTTCCCACAAAGACGCGCCCGCCGCGCGCGGTGATTGGTATTGAGAAAAAAGCGTCGATATCGATTTCCGGCGCGGGGCCAGGGGCCGCGACCGCCGCCGCGCCGCCACATCCGCCGCCCGCGTCCTCGTCCGCGCTTGCGCCACCCGCGCCCGCGCTCAGTAGAACATCGTCGCCCGGCGCCGCGCCGGGGGCGAAAATCACCTCAACCGCGCCATCCGCGCTGGCAGCCAGAAGCATGCCGCTGCTTACAACCCCCCGGAGCTTCGCCGGTTTCAGGTTGGAAACGAGGATGATGTTTTTCCCCAAAAGCTCCTCCTCCGTATAGTAAGGCACAAGGCCGGACACAATCGTCCTTTCCTCCGCGCCCAGGGAGACAGACTCGATATACAGCTTCTGCGCGTCCGGATGCCGCTCAATTTTTGTGATTTTCGCGACTTTCAGCCGCAGCCGCGCGGCGAACTTTTCCTCCAGGCTTTCGGAAGGACGTTCAAGAGAACTTTCGGTTTCCGCGGCCGCCCCGTTCCCGGCTGGCCCGGCGGTTCCCGCGTTTTCCGCATTCCCCGCGCCGCCCTTCGCGGTTTTTTCCGCATCCGCAGCCGCGGTCTTCTCCCGCCGTTCCGCCTGAGTGCCGGAAAAGCGGCTACGAAGCCCAGCGATCTGCGCGTCCTCCAGCTTTTTGAACAGGATTTCCGACGTAACCACGGTAATTCCCTGACGCGAAGAAAGATCATCCCAGGTGAGGTTTTTCAAACCAAGAAAACCCGCGATCTTTTCCGCCGTAGCCGGAATAACCGGAGCGCACAGCACCGAAAGATCGCGAATCAAATACACAAGAGTCCGAATCAAAACAGCCGCTTTCTGCGGATCCGAGTTACGCGTTTTCCAGGGTTCGCCATCCTGAAATATTTTATTCCCCAGGGAGGACAAAGCAAGAGTCTCCCGCAAAGCATCACGCAAACCCGCCCGCTCGTAATGCTCCCGCACCAGCTTCTCCCGCGCCGCCGCCTCCACCCAGAACCCGGCATCCTCCGGCGCGTCAGGAACCCTGCCACTGTAGTAACGAACAACGAAACTCAATGCGCGATTAACCAGATTCGCCAGATTCCCAATAAGCTCCGCGTTTACCTTCTCCTGAAAATCCTTCCAGGTAAAAAGATAATCGGAAGTCTCCGGCCGGTTATAAAAAATATAAAAACGCCATACATCCGCGGGAATCCCTGAATCCCGCGCATCCGTCCCAAAAACACCAACACCCTTACTCTTTGAAAACTTCCCATCCTCGTAATTCAAATACTCCGTTGAGGAAATATGATGCAGCATCGTCCACTTTTCCCCCGAACCCAAAAGCGAAGACGGAAAAATAACCGTATGAAAAGGAATATTGTCCTTCCCAATAAACTGAAACAGCTCCACATCCTCAGGATTACGCCACCACGCTTCCCAGTCCTTCCGCAACGAAGCGGTAATCGAAATATACCCAATAGGCGCGTCAAACCACACATAAAAAACCTTATCCTCGTAACCCGGCCTGGGAACAGGAATCCCCCACTTCAAATCCCGCGTAATCGCCCGCTCATGCAAACCATCCCGAATCCACGCCTCAGTCATCTTCACCGCGTTACGCGACCAGAAACCCCTCACCGACGCCCCCTGAATCCAGCGCTCCAGCACAGGACGAATCGCGGGAAGATCAATATACAAATGCCTCGTCGCCCTCAAAGAAGGAGAAGCCCCACACACACCACACCTTGGATCCCCCAACTCCGCCGGCTCAAGAAGCCTGCCACAACTCTCGCACTGATCGCCCCGCGCCTCCCCATAACCACAATGCGGACACTCGCCCCGCACATATCGATCAGCAAGAAAACGCCCGCAGTCCCCACAGTAAAGCTGATCGCCCGAACGCTCCTTTATATACCCATTCTCATCAAGCCGCGAAAAAATGTGCCGCGTAATCTCCGACTGCTCCGCACACGAAGTCCTCCCAAACTTATCAAACGAAATATTAAACCACCCATAAATCTCACTATGAACCGCATGAAAACGATCACACAACTCACGCGGACTCACCCCCTCCTCCAAAGCCTTCGTCTCCGTCGCCGTCCCATACTCATCAGTACCACAGATATACAACGTCTCATAACCCGCAAGCCTGCAAAACCGCGCAAAAACATCAGCCGACAGCACCTGAATCAGGTTCCCCAAATGAGGAATATTGTTGACATAAGGCAACGCCGAGGTAACAAGTCTCTTCTTCATTTCGCCACTATAAAGAGGACAGAAATAAATTTCAAGGCAGCGAAGAATGTACAAGGAGGAGGGGGAGCGCCGGGAAAGACGTAATAAGGATGGAACACGAATAATGGAGCCTTTTCCTACGCGGCTCCCCCTGAGCGGGAGCCTCCTCGGTGGCTGCGCCCCCTGCGGGGTCTCCCGCTACCCAGGTTGCATGGGCGAGCAGCGAATTTGCATTCTGCAAATTCGCGACCAGCCCCCACTCCTGGTACCAGGCCGCCGCGTAGCGGCGCCGGGCTTTTAAGGCCGAGGTTTTTTGCCGGGCAAAAAACCTCGTGTGGCAAACCCGCGATTTTGCCCACGGCAAAATCGCGCAATGCGGCTACTCCCGCGGAATCGCCCCTGGCGATTCCGCATGCGGGTTGCTGGCCGCCGCCGCTGGCGGGGCTTTGTCATTATCACCCGAATAAGGCCGTACGAGTTCAGCTTCTCTCCTGCTTCGCTCCTGTGATACCACCCCTCCCCCACACACGCCTATTTTGTGTACTGGTTCCGATGATCGCATATGAACTGGTACGCCATTAACGGGGGTCTCCCTGCGTGACGATAACCATCGCTTTTTTAGGATTTCACTATCTTTCTTGAGTGCTTTGATTTACTTGCCAGATGGGCTAATTCCTCATCCCGTGACCATTCGTGTCTGGAGAAGGGTGGGTAATCTGGTTCCGGCTGCCTCCCGGTTCTGCTGCATCCACTGTTGTAGCGTATCTTTGTTGATACCCCAATCAGCAAAGATCCGACTTATTGGTTTTCCCGTTTTTCGGCCAGTGTTACCGCTTCGACTTTGAACTCTCTGGAGTAATTGCGCTGTTCCTTATCTCTCTTCTTCATCTCTTTTTTTATTATTCCATGCAGATAGGGGAAAATCTACCTTAAACAGCAATTCAAAGTTTCAAATATTTTTCAGTTGGAAAAAATCATGAAAATAAGAATTTAGAATTATTTTATCAAGAAGTGTCTATTTTTTCATACATTAGTTATTGAATTTAGATAAATTCTTCGAAACTTTGAATTGCTACTGCCTTAATATGAGCTGTATTGAATAAAGAATAAAAATTTTTGTAGACAAGGTCGTATTGCGGTGCTACACTGGAAAAGTGGATAGACCAATTTTTCTGTATAGGTATCTCATGTAGAAACTTTAGTAAAAGGAGATTATGTATGAAACAGAAAT
Organism: Spirochaetales bacterium; assembly: GCA_031266855.1. Taxonomy (GTDB): domain Bacteria; phylum Spirochaetota; class Spirochaetia; order DTKZ01; family DTKZ01; genus JAISAF01. The sequence continues at coordinate 15 of JAISAF010000147.1, read as the reverse complement.
TTATATGTATTTTGC
>JAISAF010000127.1 GCA_031266855.1 Spirochaetales bacterium | reverse complement strand
CAAAACCGGCGTTTCCATCGTAGCCGCAGCAGCCAGGGCCGTAGCGGAACACATAACGGTACGGCTGCCCCTCGTACTGTTCATGACGGAAAACCCCCTCGAACCTTATCGTTTTTCCTAGATAATCCTCGGCGTTCAGGTAAATTTCATTGGTTTGGGCAATAAACATTTTTTCCCTTATTTCGATCACCTCGATCGGCGGCTCGATCACCGCGCTCACCGGATCAATTACCGCAGCCGCGGCCACGCTTCCGGTTTCTTCCCGGACAGGACCCCCGCCATCCTTTTGCCCGGAAGAAGGCGCCGCCGCGAAAACGGCTGCCGCCTCAGCCTCAGCGCCGCTTCCCCGCGCGGCGGCTTCCAGGAAGGAACTTTCCGGGCTTTTACCGCAGGCCGCCAGAAAAAGTACCAGCAGAACGGAAAGCGCCTGTGCTGTTTTTATGCCAGCCTGTTTCGTTAGAAGAATCTGTATAAGCCAGAACAGCAGAAACGCGAAAATATTTATGATAACAATACTTGCGCCCGTCGGCGTGGCATATAAATATGAAATAACAACGCCAGTAAAAAAACACGTTACTGAAACAATAACCGAACAAATGGTTACGCTCCTGAATTTCCTGAAAACGCGCATTGAAGTAAGCGCCGGAAAAACGATCAGGCTTGAAATAAGCATTGCCCCCATCATCCTCATACCCAATACAATGGTAATCGCGGTTAAAAAAGCGATAATCATATTGTAAAGCCCTGTCCTGACCCCCGCCGCCTTCGCGAAAGTTTCATCAAAAGTAATAGCGAATAATTTATGATAAAAAAGAATAAACAAAAAAAGCACCGTTATCGACAGGACAATACTCAAATAAACATCGGTTTTATTCATAGCAAGAATACTGCCAAATAAATAATTACAAACATCGGTATTCATTCCTGTTGTCCGGGAAATAATTACAACACCGACGGCAAGAGACCCAGTGGAAATAAGCGCGATGGCCGCGTCCCCTTTGATTTTGCTACTCCCGCTTAACCGAAGAAGCAAAAACGCGGCCGCGATTACAACAGGAACCGCTACCGCAAGAGGAGCTGTATGCAGCGCCGTCGCTAGCGCCAAAGAACCAAAACCCACATGGGAAAGTCCATCCCCAATCATTGAATAGCGTTTAAGTACCAGGCTGACTCCCAGTAAAGCGGCGCAAACAGAAACAAGCGCGCCCACACCAACCGCCCGTACAAGAAATGTATACGAAAACATTTCCGATAAGATACCCATCATTTCTGTTTTATCTCCTTAAATCTGTCTCACGAGATCTATTTTAAGAGATCTGTCTCACGAAATCTATTTTACGAAATCTGTTCCATGCCATCCCGGAAGAGAGGCTTCCCCAGCGTAATAATAGTACGCGCGTATTTCTGTACCGAATCAATATCATGCGAAATCATAATAATCGTCATCCCTGTCTCCCGGTTTATCTCCCGTAACAATTTATAAACCTCCGCCGTTGCCAAAGGATCAAGCCCCGCGGTCGGCTCATCCAAAGCCAGCAGTTTTTCCGCCGCACAAAAAGCGCGCGCAATAAGCACCCTCCGCTTCTGCCCCCCGGAAAGCTCCCGGAAACAGCGGTTCCGCAAATCCGCAATTTCCAGACGCCGCATAGCCTCTTCCGCCTTCCGCCTTTCCCCACGGGAATAAAACGGCCTCAGGCCCATCGCGCCAATACTGCCAGACAACACGATTTCACGCACACCGGCAGGAAAGTCTTTTTTTGTCCCCTCCTCCTGAGAAAGATAACCAGTCCCGGCGCTTCTCATTTCCCCACTAAAAACTATCCTCCCCCGCATCGGACTAATAAGACCCAAAAGCCCTCTCATAAGCGTGGTCTTCCCCGAACCATTCTCGCCGATAATGCAAACGTAATCCCCGCCGCGAATCTTTAAATCTAAATCGCGCACGACAATATGCCCGTCGTAACCAAGGCAGAGCTTCTGGCAGCTTATTATAGGCGAAAAAGAAATATCCTCCCCCGCCCGCGGAATCACCGCAAAACGATCTTCACTCATCTATATTTTCATAAAACTATCAAGTTTAATCCGTTGCGGAATTTGAGCGCCTTTCCGGCGCTTCGCGCCGGAAATCGGGCTTTCCGCTCCAATTCCTCGGATTTGCTTATGCAAATCCTGCGGGATTTCCGCTGCAATCCCTGGCGCCGCGCAGCAAGCGGCGGCGCAAAATTGCATACGCAATTTTGCGCATAACTTCCGGCAGTCGCGATTTTGCGCCGCGCCTCCTTCATACAGAATACCTGAAACCAGGATACTGTATGAGGAGCAAACCCGATAATCATATATACTAATTCAAGGCTTCCCGTAAATTCCCGACATTGCCCTGCATCAGACTTAAATAGCTCGCGCCGTTTTCAAAATCATTTTTTGATACATTGTGACAGGCATGGAGCAGGAGTTTTTTCGCTCCGGTTGCCTCCGCTATTGTATCCGCTATCTTTTCGTTGGAAAGCTCGATATGAAAAACCACAGGAACTTTTTCGGCCTTCATTTTGTCGATTAAAAAAGCAACCGTCGCCGCGCTGCATTCCGTTTCGGTGGAACAGCCGGGGAAGGCCGCGTAATAGGAAAGCCCGTAGGCATCGGCAAAATAGCGGAAAGGGAAGCGATCGCCGAAAATAATTGTCTTCCGTTTCGCGCCGCCCGCTACCGCCTGAAACTCCGCATCCAGCTCTTCCAGCTTCGCGATATACGCCGCGGAATTCCGCTGGTAAAAATCCGCGTTTGCCGCGTCCAGGGAGCACAGCGCCCCGGTAATTGCCCTCACAATGCGTACCGCGTTTTTAGGAGAAGTCCACACATGTTCGTCGTAGGCGATTCCCTCTTCCTCCTCCTCTTCTTCTTCCATACCCTCCACGATTTCTTCTTCCACAACATCGACACAGCCCATGAGCGGCAGGATTTCCATATTCTGCGTATCCATGGATTCAAGGATACCGTTCATCCATTCGTCGGATTCACCGCCGGCGTAGATAAAAAGGCGGCTGTTTTGAACGGTAATAATATCCCTCGGCGAAGGTTCAAAGGAGTGGCTTTCCGCGCCGGGCGGCAGCAGCATGGAAAGATTTACCCTGTCGCCCGCGATTTCGCGGACAAAATCATACGGAGTAAAAATAGTAGTCGTTACCGTCAGTTTATTTCCACCGCTTTGCGCGGCGTTTTCTCTCTGTGAACAGCCGGCGGCAAGAAACAGAATTCCCAGAATACCTATCAAATTAAAAAAGTTTTTTTTCATACAACCTCTCCTGAATATAAGCGGACTTGTCCGGTAATCTTTCCGGCAAGTCCCGCGGAGTTTGCCATAAATAACAGCAAACTCCGTCAATTTGACCTCGAAGCTGTTCGCAAACTAAAGGCCGCGGACAGCCTGTTATTTTATATACACCGAAGCTGTGGCGCAAACCGGAGTTCCCGCCACAGTCCCTATGTATTTTTTTCGGAAAAAATATTCTTTATTGTAGTGGCTTTTTTCAGGAATTGAGGCGGACTTTTAAGGCGACAGGCGTCAGGCAGGATGTACGGAAAGCCCCGCCCCTTTGCAGCGACCTGATGGTACGGAATACCAGACCCGCGCCGGAAACCAAAAGAATAATAAGGCCAAGGCATTTCAGCAGATTCTGGACAGTCTGTATATGCAGGCAGACAGTACAGCTTTCGCCGCTACAGTCGTGATCAAAATGATCGGCAATGAAAGTTTCCGCGAAAACAGCGAAGAACATAACGCAGACCAGAAAAACAATGAAAAGTCCCTTGCGGGCGAACCGAAACATACCCATAAGTATACCGGAATAAAAAAATTTATACAAGCCGCCGACAGGAACCAGACTCTGCTGCCGGTAAAGCGCTGGAAAGGCCCGGCGCACAGGAACGCAAAAAGGCCGGATTCCCCGGCTTTGTTCCTTACCCGCAGGCGCTTTTGACGCCGCTTTTCACAATGACCAGAAAGGCGCTCCCGCCTGTCCGCCGGATGTTATGCTCAAAAATTATTTTTGATTGTTACTCCGTTATGCGCCGGAAATTATAGGCGGAAGAGCTGTTCGCCGCTGGCAGCCGCAACCCGCTATACTGCCATAGTATAAGGAAATGTATACCAGCTGTAGCGGCTCAAGACCAAAGGATGACAGCTAACGCGTGATGGCAAAGTGAATCATGAGATAACGGAGGTTGACAACAGGAAAAAATTTTAAGATTCTTTCGACGGCCGCAGTATGCGCCGTTTTTCTGCTTACATATTTTCCTGACTATATACTTTCATTGCTTCTTTACTTATTTCTTCTACAGTCATTCCAGCACACAAATTATTCTTCCGCCATTCTGTATAATCAAATGGTTCCCTTAATAATATAGATATAAACCTTTCCGCCTCTATGCTTCCAAGTTGTTCTATTAATATTTTCATTCCTGTTTTCATTAATACGGCTTCATTCATTTTTTCCCTTCCTGCATTTCCAAATAGAGCTGCTCGAAAACCTCAGTTTCCGAACAGCTCTATTATTTATTTAATATATTTGTTTACATCATAATTCCCTATATTTTCCGCCAATTCTTTTGGTGAAACCTCATAATTATTTTTATGATTTATGTCGGCTCCCTTCTCCAATAATGTTTTTATATAATATTCATAATTATTTT
>JAISAF010000124.1 GCA_031266855.1 Spirochaetales bacterium | reverse complement strand
ATTGCCGCCTTTAACGCGCTGATTCCGTACGGGAGGGTAATATTTGAAGCAGGAATATTCCGTCTGACGGAGGGCGCGTTGCTGCAAGGCATTGAGAAGGCCGCGACTGTCGAGGGACTCGTGATGCTGTCCCGCGTAACGATAAGCCCGCGCCTCCGCCTGCCCGGACGGGCAGGCGCATTGCTAAGCGAAGCGTTTTTGCTGCTCCCGCGCCTTCTCGAACAGAAAAACCGGATTCACGCTAAAACATTCATTGAGGATGTAGACAGAGTTCTTATGGAACTGGCGTAGAATTCCCGTGCGCCAAACCAAGAACAGACAGCGCTTTTTCGGCTTCGGCGATCTCGTCATAATCAATCTGATGGTTCGAGTAGATGATTGAATTCTCATGTCCTTTGCCCAGCAGCAACACGATGTCGCCGGCTGCCGCCTTGGAGAAGGCGGCGCGTATCGCCGAGGAGCGGTCGGGAATCAAAAAAAGGTTTACGCCGCGCGCGAAGCCGCCGCACGGGAAACATTCTTCCGGGCGGGCGGAAAAGATGCCTTCGGCAATCTCTTCCAAAATCGCGCCGGGCGGTTCGCCGCGCGGGTCCTCGTCGCATAAAAAAATCATGTCGGAATAACGCGCCGCGATACGGCCTTGCAGGGCGCGCTTCCTTGTATCCCGCTCGCCGGCGGAACCGAACAGGCTGATTATGCGCCCGCCCTGCCTGTTCGCGCGCTCGCGGAGCGGCGGAAAAATTGTCTCGAATGAGGATGGCGTGTGGGCGTAATCCACAAGAACCTCGAATGCCTGCCCCTTTCGTACCGATGTCATCCTGCCGCGCACGGGTTTGAGTTCCGGCACGAGCGGCAAAAATTCAGATAAAGGAGTTTCGAGCAGATTCGACACGCATAACAGGCTTGCAAGCACATTTCCCGCATTGAACGCGCCCGGTAGCATATCTTCGACATGAAAAGTCCTGCCTCCCGCCCTGTCGTACACATCGTAGGCGTTGCCGGACGGTCCTGCCTCCAGTTTTAGCAGGGTCAGGTCCGCGCCGCCCGCGTCGGCGGCGTAGGAATAGGTACTGTGTCTTGTGCTGGCGGCAAAGTATGCCGCGCTCGGATCGTCCGCGTTGACGACGCCGAACGGCGCGGGAAGGCCGTGTTTGGCGGTTTTGTCGAGGGCGCGGAACAGGTTTGCCTTGTCGTACCGGTACTGTTCCCATGTGCCGTGAAATTCAAGATGTTCGTGCGTAACGTTGGTCATCACGCCCGCGTCGAACAGCACGTCGCCCAGCCTGTTCGTGCGGGGCGACAGCGCGTGCGAGCTTGCCTCTAGTACCGCGTAGGCGCAGCCGTTTTCCAGCATTTCCGCGAGCCGTCTGTGTATCACAGGCGCCTCCGGCGTGGTCTGGTGTTCCGTGTTCCAACGTTCCATCCCGTCGATGCTGTACTGCACGGTCGAAATAAAGCCCGCTTTCTTTCCGGCTAACTTGAGCAGTTGAAAAATAAGGTATACGGAGGTGCTCTTTCCTTCGGTGCCGGTTACGCCCGCGACTGTGATACGGCTTGACGGCGAGTGGTAGAAGGCATCCGCCACCGCGGACATAGCGAAACGGGCATCCTTTACCTGCAAATAAAAAACGCCGCCGCCGCGCGCATTGATGCCGTTTTGGTGGACTATTGCCGTCGCGCCATTGGCTATCGCATCCCCGATAAAATTATGCCCGTCCGTGTGAAGCCCCGGCAGCGCGAAGTACAGACTCCCCCCTTTAACAGCCCGCGAATCATATTCGAGGGACACTAGGGGAACTCTTTTGTCTCCGGACTCGCGTTCGGCTCCTATCCGCGCCAGTAATTCCGGAGTAAACAGTTCTGCCGCCGTCATAACGCCCTCCAGGCGGTATCCACCGCCGCTTTCATGCCCTGCTTTACGCCGTATTTTTCCCGTAAGGCTTTGAGCCGCATATTGAGGCTTTCCCGCTCATAGAGTTTACGGGCTTTTGCCAAAACTTCCGTACTTGTTTGAGCGTCAATCTCGCTTATCGGGTGGAAATCCATGTTACCCCTCCCATATCTCTATATTATGAATTGTAGTTCATATTGTAAACAGGACAAAACCGGCAGGAGCGGCCCGTTACATTCTTCGGGTACATCGCAGTTTAGCCCTATTTCCCGGAGTTTTAGTCGTTTTCCCCGGGTTCCTCGTCCAGTTTTCGTATTTTTTCGGCAAAAAAATCAGCGATCGTCCGATTCACAGCCTCGCCAATGTCCCCAAGTACCGCTTTTTGGACATTTTTCATGGAAGTTACCGGATCAATTTCCTTATTAAAGAGTTCAGTTGGGTCTATAGACAGGGCGGAAGCCAGATTTTGGATCATTTCCGATGATGGAAACTTGCCCTTTGTTTCAAGCATTCCAATATATTGGCATGAGGCGCCTGTTTTTTCGGCAAGTACCGCCTGACTCCACCCCCGGGCCCTCCGGAATTTTTTAAGGTTGGAAGCCAAAACTTCTCTAATATTTGTCATAACTAAGCGTAAGCCCTGTCCCCATCTCATTTATTAACATCCTATTGTTTTGGGTGCTATGACTACTTTCTTAAAGTAGTTGACATTTTATAAATTATCTTATACTCTAAGTTTGTAAGGCGTTCTAAATAGCAAATCCCAGGGTGTGATTTTGTGGTTTGACTGGTAAGGAACAGGATTTACTATAAAAATACAGAAAATTGTCTGCTTTTGTAGACATGGAAGGAGAAAATGGGGATTAAGAAGGTTCAATCTGAAAAGGCATTGAATGAATTCGATTTCGGATTGGAAATTGATAAAAAATACGGTTTTTCGAGACCGATCAGGCACCGAACTACAGACTGTAGTCTTGAGGTATGACGGCGAAGACTCTGATGTCGATCAAAAGAACCGAGGAAACGGAGGAAAAGAATATGAGCCGAGAAATGATAGACGAATTCAAAACCTACCTGCAAACAGTAATTGACGATAACGGTACGGAAATATTTGGGACACGGATGCTTATTAACAATGCTCCATCGGAAAAATTATCAATCATCGCCTGTGCTGTAAAATTACCGGAAGATGAGAAAATAATTATATTTTTTGATGATACCATAAAAGGAACTGGAAAATGCGGTCTGCTGTTTACATCATGGGGCATTAGGTACAAAGATAATGCGACAATTACAAATTGGGCTTTATCATGGGATGAGTTGGTAGAAAAATACACAATCGCCGTGGAAGGGCTAATAGTCAAAACGCTTAAACTGCGCAAAAGCCATGGTGGAATTTTTACAACAGAAAAGACAATCAATCTGACGCAAGCGGCATTTGATCTTAAGTGGCTACAAAAAATAATTGCAAGCGGTTGCCGTATATTCACCGGCAAAGAGGTTTGCTTTGCGGATACTTCATTTATGGATCAAGGTATTCCGCGACGGACACATGATGTCAAATCAGCGGATGGAAGTACAAACCCAACATTGAACGAAATAAAAGAAATGATTAATGATTCAGGGCAACAGGACATCTTGTCTGAACTGGGAGATTCAATAAAACAGTTACCTGAAATACTGGCAGAAGATGAAAAGATCTTTTTTTTAACATCCGGGTTTTCAAATGAAACAAACGCCATAATATTGTGTACAAATAAACGTGTAATCATCTATCGCAAAACAACATTTCTTGGTTTCACGGTAGACTCTGGACAAATAGATACGCCGTTAGAAAAAATAAATTCCATACAGCATTTAATAGGTATTTTTGATGGAGAAATTTCAATCTGGGATGGCGCAAGCAAAACACAAATTACTGCAATTGATAAAAAAATGGTAGTGCCTTTTGTTAACGCGGTAAATAAAGCGATTGCTGACATAAAAAACAAAACATCCAGCAATGAAAAACCTGCTGGCGATGATGTTTTCACACAAATTGAAAAATTGGATGTGCTACATCAAAAAGGGATACTGACCGAAGAAGAATTTCAAGCAAAGAAAAAATGCTACTGGGATTGTAATATCAAAATATGTGGATTGGAAAGAAAATTGAAACAGATAAATAGAAAAACCATAATATTTTTTCACGAGATCTTTTGTACGGCAATGTTTTTTATGGCATTCGTACAAATGTCTGTGTATGCCCAGACCGCTCCGGCCTGGATACAAAACCTTGAACAAGTCTACCCTTCCAGGGAATGGATAGCGGTGATAGCTTCCGGGTCAAGCCAAGAGGGTGGCGAAGCGGCGGTTATGAATGCGCTGGCCCGGGCATTTAAGACTGATGTGGAAAGTTTGACACAGGCTTCTCAACACTTCTCCCAGATGGTGAACGAATCGACAGGGAAGAAAAGTATTTCCTTTGATGAAAGTGAATATTTTTTCCGGGAAGTTTCTACCGCAACCAAAGTGAAAGGACTCATCGGGGTACAGATTGAACAGTACCATGCCGGAGATGGCACAGTGTACGTGAACGCCAGGATGAATCGCCGGGAATGTGCCGCTCGTTACACTTCCATGATTCAGGAAAATGATCGGATTATCCATAGTTTGATTGCTGTGGCGGAGAACCTGCCCAATACGCTGGATTCGTATGCCGCATTGAACTATGCCTATAATCTCGCGATAGTTACCGATAACTTCCAGAGCATACTTGAGGTATTGAACCCGCAGTCGGTGTCGCATAAACCGTCTTACAATAGCGCGGATGCCATTAAGCTGCTCTTACAGGCTGCCGCCCGTACAATTATATTCAAGATTGAGGTTGAAGGCGATGTGGGCGGCCAGGCGGGCAGAGCTTTTGGGCAGTGTTTTTCTAACCGGGGCTTCAGAACCACGCGAGGGACTAACTATACCTACCTGCTGAATGCGTCCCTTTATCTGAGCAATGCGGAAATGGGGCCGAACCAGCGGTATCGTTATGTGCGCTATAATCTTACTGTATATATCGAAAATCAAGATGGTATGGAAGTATATTCCAGCACGGAAAACGGACGGGAAGGCCATGCTTCTGAAAGCGAAGCGCGGCTGTGGTCTTTACGAAAAATTGAGAGTTCCATAAAAGAAAATGAATTTGCTCATGGGTTTAACGACTATCTTGCCTCGCTCCTGAAATAGCGGAGAAATGTTTAAAAGGCAGCGTTTCATAATTTTTAGGTTTGAATAGGCCCGTAGGGCTTGTTAAATAAAAAAGCTGAAAACAGCGAGGAGTTAGAATATGCAAAAATTAAAATCGGTAAAGGCAATGATGATGGTATCAATTATGATTTTTGGTACGCTTGCCGGGTGCGCTTCAGGCCCAAAGGTAATGGTCGTGGAGATGGAAAACAAAGGAACTTCCATGAAAGTCCCTACTCCGGATTGGATAAAAACCTATACGGCAAGCGGTATCTCCGCTGTCCAATCTCAGTTCAGGGATAAATACTGCGTCATTGGTGAAGAAACAGGAGTAAACAAGCAGTTTGTTCTTACGTGGGCTGATAACTTTAGCGCCCAGCAACGGAT
>JAISAF010000120.1 GCA_031266855.1 Spirochaetales bacterium | reverse complement strand
ACCTTCCGGTTCTCTCACAAGTCTGGCGAATTTGCCGCAAATGGCGGCAAATTCGGCTGTTTTTATATTGAAACCGTTCCCTAAGCTGTTTAGAAACTGAGGTTTCTAAACAGCTCTATATGAAAGCGTACGGGAGGCAATAGAGATGGATGATACGACACTGACACTGGAAAAGGTTTTGAAAGAAGCGGGCCTCACTGCCAAATGGGAGGCGCGGGGGGAAAAACGCGGGAAAGCGCAAGCCAGAGAGGAACTGACAAAAGAACAGGCCATACGGGCCTTTGCGCAGGGTTTTTCGGAAGAAACCATTGCCAGCATTGTCGGCCTTGATGTAAAAACGGTCAGGGAAATCGCGGCTGAAAGTAAAAAGAATAAATCCCGCCCTGCTTCGCGTGCAGCCGGGAAATAGCGGTATATTCCGCAAGGAAAGCCGGAAAGTTTTTTGAAGAAAAAACCTAAAAATGGAGAGATAACCCATTTCTTTTCCTTTTTTGCTTCTTCGCCCTTGCCAGTCTCCGCCTTCGCGGCAGGAATTCTTTTTCATAGTATGATACGCCCTTCCAGACCCCTTGATACTTTTGCGTTATATGTTATACATTTCCATTAATTATCTGTAAAAAGGGGTTTAGGCGGAATGCGTAGTACGGTAAATTCAGATAAACAGGTTCCCCGCTGTAATGCTATTGCGCCTAACGCGCGCCTGAATTCTTATACTCTTTCCGCGTTTACTATTTTTTCAACTCTCCTGGATTATATAACGTCTCACAAAGTTATACGCAATGGAAGCGGCCCGTCCTGTTTCCGGCGCGCAAAGGATTCCGCTTCCCCCTGCCAAAACCGGCACGCACATTGTATCACATCAGAAATTCCTGAATACGGATTTCCGGGACACGGCTGAAAGCGGGGAAGGCGGGGCGTCCGGCGGGTATGAGGAATCTTAAAACCGAACAAATAAATACAAATAGGGAAGGTTTTACATGAACATGAAGAAGACGTGTGTATTAATTTCCGCCCTGTGCCTTGTACCGCTTTTCGCTGTCTGCGGCGATGACAGCATGGTACGGATATCCAACGGAACGTTTACGACGGGCAGCCCGGATTCGGATACTGACCGTTTTGATAATGAGACGCGGCATCAGGTACAGGTATCGGATTTTTCCATAGGCAAGTACGAGGTAACGCAGAAAGAATACGAGGAAGTAATGGGAACGAATCCCAGCGAATTTAAGGGGGACGCCCTGCCGGTGGAACAGGTAAGCTGGTTTGACGCCATCGAATACTGCAACAGGCGCAGCCTTATGGAGAAGCTTACGCCCGCGTACACAATAAGCGGCAGCGGGGATAACCGGCAGGTAACGTGGAACCGGGACGCGGACGGCTACCGGCTGCCGACCGAGGCGGAATGGGAGTACGTCTGCCGCGCGGGGACAACGGCGCCGTATTCAAGCGGCGGTTCCGTGGACAGCGCCGGATGGTATGATGAGAACAGCGGGGATACAACGCATCCTGTGGGGCAAAAGAAAGCCAACGCCTGGGGCCTGTACGATATGCACGGCAATGTGTGGGAGTGGTGCTGGGACTGGTATGAGGAATACCCGGACGGCGCTCAGGCGGATCCCGCGGGGGCGGCCTCCGGCTCCGACCGAGTGAGACGCGGCGGGTCGTGGCTCAGTGATGCGCGGGGCCTCCGTTCAACCCTCCGGAGCAACAGCACTCCGTCGTTCAGGGATAGCAGCATTGGCTTCCGGCTGGCGCGCCCGTAGTTCCGTGCAGCCACGGGACAGCAAGGACGAAGACGAGCAAGGGCGGGGACGGGCAAGATCATCGAGGAAGGAAAAAAGAGCGACAGACACCTTTTTAGTCCAATTGGGCGGGCTGGTTCCAAAGCCGCAAGCATGGACGCTTGCTTCTAACCCGGCGCAGGCAGAGCCTACGCCGGGCGGAGTAAGTAGAAAATGGTACAGGCTCAGAATGAAACTTTCCCGACTTCCCCGCCTTCGCGGTAAAAAATCCGTGCGACATACCCTTTAATCAGGAATTTTCACCGCAAACCCGCACAATTCCCTGAAACACGCGTTGATCTTATTCTTTTCATCAGTAAAAAAACTAATAAACTGCGAAAGTTCCCCACGCGGAATTTGCAGGCGCAGATTACCCGCGGTTCCGCTACTCGTCCGGTTTTTCAACGCCTCCATAGGATCGCGGGATTTCAGCTTATCAAGATTCAGCCCCACTTCCCGGTACGCGTCACGAAAACTCCGCCCCGCGCGCACAAGCGTATACGCCTCATCAGCGGCGAAAATGTCAGGCGTAAAAGCCCTGCGCAGAGCGTCGGGATTTACCTCAAGCTTCCGCACGCTGCGATCCATTATGCGAAACAGGGACAAAGCCGTTTTCAGCCCCCGCATGAAAGGCTCCTTTGTCTCCTGAAAATCCCGGTTGTAACCCGAAGGCAGCGCCCGGATAATCGACTTTATCTCAAAAGCGCAGCTACCCAAAACCGCGGCCTTCGCGCGCGTCAGCTCCAGCCCATCAGGATTTTTCTTCTGCGGCATAATACTCGAGCCCGTACACATCTCCGCCGGCAAAGAAAAATACCCAAACTCCGGCAAGGAAAACATAATAAGATCAGCCGCCATTTTAGACAAAGTAATACCCATGCTGTCCAGCGCGTCCAGAAGACAAGCCTCCAGCCTGCCCCGCGAATTGTTAGCCGCAAGCACATTGTTATGAACCGCCTCAAAACCCAGAAGCTCCGATGTGTACTCCCGATCAAGGGGCAGGGGAGTCCCATAACTCGCCGCCGCCCCCAGCGGACAGCGGTTCCCCAAACGATAAACCGTCCGCAAAAGATCAAGCCCGTCAAGAAGCTCCTCCGCCCAAGCCGAAAACCACAAACCCGCCGAAGACGGCATAGCAATCTGCGTATGCGTCCTCCCCGGCATAGGAACATCCTTATTCTTTTCCGCGGCAACAAGCAGCGTCTCCACAAGTCGGCACACCGCCTCCGCTATATCAAGACTATAATTCCTGCCATACAAACGCAGCGCCGTAAGCACCTGATCATTACGCGAACGCCCCGTATGGATTTTCTTCCCCGCCTCCCCCAGTTCGCTGGTCAGCCGGTTTTCAATAGCCGTATGGCAATCCTCGTCCTGAGGAAAAACAGAAAATTTCCCCTCAGCATATTCATGAATAATAGCAGCCAGCACCATATGAAGCGAAGCCTCTTCCTGCTGCGTAAGTATGCCAATACGAACCAGCATCTTCGCGTGCGCCATACTACCCAAACAATCCGCCGTCGTCAGATTCCTATCCAAAAGGTAATCCTGCCCAACAGTAAACTCCTCAAGAAGCGCATCAACATTATAATTTTTTTCCCACAGCTTTCCCACATTTCCTCCAAAAACTCTCATACTATACCGCAAAACGATCAGCTTTGTGAAGCCACATAAAAAGACCAACAGGATAAACACAAGGAATTTTCACGATCATGCTCTGGGCGCATTTTTTTGAGCGCGCTTCGCCCGCTCAAAAAAACCGGGCTATCCGTTCCAATTCCTCGGTCTTGCTTTCGCAAGCCCTCCGGGATTTCCACTACTATCCCTTGCGCGCACCAGCGGCAGCGGGGGCAATGTGTATTTACACATTGCCCCCGCTGCCGCTGGTGCGCGCGCAAGGGATAGTAGTGGAAATCCCGGAGGGCTTGCGAAAGCAAGACCGAGGAATTGGAACGGATAGCCCGGTTTTT
>JAISAF010000118.1 GCA_031266855.1 Spirochaetales bacterium | reverse complement strand
CCCGTCAGCGTCTGGCGTGACATCCCCGACAAACGGCTGATCAGGCTTATTCCGCCATACCCGATTGCTTTTGCTTCCGCCGATAAATACCGCCGGCTTTGGTACTCATTCAGTGCTGGCAACACCGCTTCTATACGATTGTGTATCGCTAATACATCTTTCATACTCACAAGTATAGCATGTTTTCCTTACTTGTCAAGTTTATTTATAAACAATTACTTATCAAAAACACGCTCACGTGTGCGTTTACTTGGGCACGGGCAAAATTGCGACCGCATGGTTATATGTGTATAATTGCCGCTGGCAATTTCGCGACCTGGTTCTGAGCTGCCGCTGGGAGGTAATGGAAATGTCTGACGCGGCGCTTGAGGCTGTTTTCGAGAGGAATACGGCCTTACGGAGAGATGGGAAAAGCGGGGACGGGAACAGGGTGAAGAAAATGCCAAACTTCTGATAGCCCGGAATCTTGTAAACATGGGCTGGAAGATTGAGGATGTCGCGAAAACCACTGAACTGGATGTTTCGAAAATACAGCCCCTTTACGGCGGAAACATTTCTTCCTGATGATATACCGGATTGAATAAGCGCTTCCGCATAAAAAACGTCTGAAAAATTTCCTGACAATTTTTACGGCTGGCCTGTACAGCGTGATGCTCTTTCCGGCTGAAATCCTGGCGGCACGGGAGGCTTATTAGTTGCACTCCTGTGTATGCGAAGCATACACAGGAGTGCTGCTGCGTTGCCGCTCAAAACCAGGTGGCAGCCGCCGTTATTCGCTATACGATTTTTTTGCGGAGCAAAAAATTGCGTTCGCTGGTGCGCGCGCCAGGGATTGCAGCGGAAAGCCCGCAGGAATTGCATGGGCAATTCCGAGGACTTGCAGCGGGAAGCCCGGTTTTTTTGCCCGCGGCGCGGGCAAAAAAAGGCGCCCTGTTTTCTTACTTCCGCTGATATATGCCGGGTTATTGTGTTTTTATTGGGATAAAAAAATCTCCGGCGCGTTTGACTGGGACGGAAAAACATTGCTGGATGCTTTGTTCTGTTATGATGTGTTGTGTTTTTCCCGCGGCGAAGAGGGTTCCGTTTTTGAGCATGATGGTGTAATCGGAGTAGCGTGCGGCGAGGTTTATGTCGTGCATGATGGCGATGATTTTTTTATTTTTTTTGGTGAGTTTTTTGAGGAGGTCAAGGATTTCTATTTGTCCTGCGAGGTCAAGGTGCGTTATGGGTTCGTCGAGGAGTAGTGCCGGGGTTTCCTGGGCGAGGGCTTTGGTGAGGATGATTTTTTGTTTTTCGCCGCCGGAGAGTTTGAGTATGTCGCGCCGCGCGTAGTCTTCGATGTGGAGGAGTTTCAGGGCTTCCTGGGCTTTGCGGGCGGTTTGCCCTGTTACTTTTCCTGTGAGGCTTTTTTCTGTGGGGATTCCGAGGAGGATAAAGTCGAGGACGGATAGGGAAAATCCGAGGGAGAGGGTTTGGGGAACGTAGGCGAGGATTTTTGATGGGTCGGGGATTCGGGTGACTGGCGTTTCCAGCAGCAGGGCGGTTCCTGTTGCGGGGGGGAGGATTCCGGCGAGGATTTTCAGCAGGGTCGTTTTTCCTGAACCGTTTGGGCCGATAATCGAGACGAAGATGCCGCTGCCTTCGTCATTATTTGTGCCGCTGTTTTCGTCGATAGTTTCGTTAGTATTTTCGTCGCTGTTTTCGTCGCGGGGGAGCCGGGCGGGAACGCGCAGGGAGATGGAGGTGAGGGCTGGTTTCTTTTTGTCGTAGGCGAAGGATATGTCGTGGAGGTCCAAAAAGAGGTTCATGCGGATTGCTCCGTTTTTTTCAGTACGAGGAAGATAAAGAAGGGGACGCCAATAATTGAGGTCAGGATTCCGAGGGGCAGTTCCGCCGGGGAAAGAAGGGTGCGTGCCAGAAAATCCGCGAGCTGGAGGAACAGGGCGCCGAGGCCGCAGGAGAAGGCGAATACCAGGCCGCTGCGTGATCCGAAGAGGAGCCGTACTATGTTGGGGATGAGGAGTCCTACAAAGCCTACGATGCCGCTTAAGGAGACGCATACTGAGGTCACGAGGGACGAAAACAGGATGATGAGAAAGGTGGAGCGTTTTACCGCGATTCCGTGAACGCGGGCAATGTCGCTTCCTAGAACCAGGTAGTCCAGGGGCCGGGCGCAGAAGAAGAGGCCGGTTAGTCCGGCGCAGAGCAGGGGAAGGGCGAAAAGGATTTTTTGCCAGTTCAGGCCGGAGAGGGATCCCATTGTCCATAGCACAATTGTTTCGATTTTGTCCCGGTTGAGAAACATCAGGAGCGAGACGAGGCCGGAAAGGAAAAGATTGATAGAGATTCCTGTGAGAAGAATCGCTGTGTGTGAGACTCTGCGGGAAGCGGCGATGAAGGTAAAGATAAGAAGCGATGTTACAAGCGCGCCGCAAAAGGAGAATAGCGTAATGCCTCCGAGTCCGAATACCGAGCTGTCAAAACCCAGCAGAATGGCAATGGTGCAGCCGAGGGTAGCGCCCGCGGATACTCCGGTCATGTAGGGGTCGGCCAGCCTGTTGCGGAAAATTCCCTGGTAGGCCGCGCCTGTTATGGCAAGACCGGCGCCGACGAGCGTTCCGGCGCAAACCCGTGGCAGCCGTATCAGCCAGATGACAAGTTCCTGTGTGGTGGCTGTTTCCGCGGATACGAAGCCGGAAGCCAGAATCCGCAGGACTTCCCCGAATGGTATTGTGATGAGGCCGTGGGAAATGTATACAAGCGAGGCCGGAAGCGGCAGAAGCAGGAAGAGCGCGGCAAGGAATATTTTACCGCGCCGCGCGGCAAAATAATCGCGCTTCATGGGGAAAACTCCGACGGGGAAAGCTCCGATGGGGAAAGTTCCGATGGAAAAAACTCCGCCTGGGAAGGCTCTAATGGAAAAAGATCCGGGTGAAAAATTTTTGCCATCATTTCAAGGCCGTCAATATTCCGGGGGCCGGTTCTGTCCAGAAGATTATTGTCAATTCCGTACACCCTGCCTTCCTGTACGGCGCGCAGACGGTTATAGGGCGCTGTGGAGCGGAGTTTCTCAAGGTTTCCCGCGCCTGGCCCGCCGGAGGATGTTCCGCACAGAATGATGTCCGGCTGGCTGCGGAAGAGCGCTTCGGCGGAATACTTCCAGCCTTCGATATCATCCCCGGTGTTAAGGCCGCCCGCGGATTTAATGAGCGCGGAAATGTAGGTTCCCCTGCCCGCGGTATAATCGCCCGCTTCGCCGAATGAAATCATGTAGTATACCCGTGGTTTATGCGCGGCTTTTCGCACGGTTTGTTCAACGGCGTCTTTTCGCTGGCGCATAACGCTTACAATTTTTTCCGCTTCTTCGGTTTTATTCACAAGTTTCGCGAGCATTATAATTGTATCGAAAATCTCTTCATAATTATTGCTGTCACCGGCGTCCCCTGCGTCATCGTTTCGGACAATACTAAGATATACCGGAATGCGCAGGTTTTCCAGAGCCGCCAGGGTTTCTTTTTGGAAGTGCGTTGATCCTACAATAAGGTCGGGCGCGAGGCTTACGATGTGTTCGATGCTGGGGGTGGTAATGCTCCCCACCGGGGGGATTTTCGCGGCTTCGAGCGGGTAATCGCAGTAGTCGGTTCTGCCAACGATTAGATTCCCTGCGCCCAGGAGGAACAGCGTTTCCGTCATGTTAGGCGCAAGGGACACAATACGTTCCGGGTAATTCTTCAAGCGGATGGTTCTGCCAAAGGAGTCGGTAAGTTCGACAGCGGCGGGCGCGGCGCTTTCCGCTCCGGTTTTTTCCGCTCCGGGGGCACAGGCGGTAAAGGCGAGAACGGCAAGGGCCGCGAGCAGCGGGATTCCCGCATGTACTTTTTTCCGGTCAGTATGGCGCGTTCGCGCCGTACTCCGTCCGGCGCGAACCGGGCTTTCCGCTCCAAGTCCTCGGATTTGCCCATGCAAATCCTGTGGGCTTTCCGCTGCAATCCCTCGCGCGCGCGCCAGCGACGGGCAAGCGAATTTGCTACCGCAAATTCGCTTGCCCAGCCAGGACGCACGGGCGCACAGCGTTATGAAAGTTTTCATTAAATGGTTCATTCAAAAACCGCCTTTAAGCCAGTGGTAAGGGTTATGCCGGGCATGGGGTAATCCAGCATGGAAACATAGGATTCGTTGAGGGCGTTGCGCAGAACAGCAAAGAGCGTAAAGGTTTTACCCATTTTCTGATTGAAGCTGATGTTAAGAATAAAGTGAGGGTCGAGTTCCCCGGTATTCATGATTGCGGTGTAATCGGTATATCGCAGACCTTCATAATGGCCCGAAATAAGGAGAGAACCTGTTTCCCAGCGGAACTGAGCGGACACGCCGACAGTGTGCATGGGGATATACGGCATTCGTATATTTGACGAATATCTGAAATCGCCTGTTAAAATATATGTGCGGATATACTGGTATGACAGCGACAGGATAAAATGTTCGCTAAAATCGCTGGTTACACGGGAGTCCCAGCCCAGGTAATCGGCTTTGCCAACATTAATCGGCTCAAGAATACCGCCCACTGAACGCCAGTGTATTGAATCCCGTATCCGCTGCGCGTATAAGGTACTTTGCAGACTGAATAAATTTCTTTGCCGGTAGTCCACGGTAAAATCCGTACCAATGCCATCTTCGGGTTTCAGGTCGGGATTCCCTTTTGCTGTCGCGTCGCCCGCCCAATACAGGTCGTTAAAGTCGGGGAATTTGAAACTTCTGAAATAGTTGTTTTTGAAGGTTAAGGAATCCGCCGCGTACCAGATAAGACCGAACTTTGGTAGCGCTTTCGTTATAGTATTACGGGAAACCATTTTTACCGAAGGAATCGCAAGAAAACTCTCATGCGGCGCGTATTCCGCCGCCACGTAGACGCCGGTGTCGTGACCATCCTTAATGCCGATATTGGTAGAATCAAGATGGTTATAGGTATAATCGCCTCCGGTCTTGAGGATAAGTTCCGGCAGGAAGCGCCATGTCCAGCGGTTTATCGCCGTAACGCTATGAATTTTGTGCAACGAATCCGACGCGGGGTCTTCATAATCCAGGGTTTGCCATGTATGGCTTAAACCTGCCTCCATACTAACAGTATCACCAGCGGTGTACGGCATATCAAGCATGAGAGTCTGCCGCGTAGAAAAATCTTCCTGATTTCCTATGCTTGCGGAATACATTGGCCCCGGAATATTTTTGTCGCCGTAGTAGAGGTCGGCGCTTGCGACAAACTCCGCTGATTCGGGCAGGTCCCAGGTGAAAGACGTGGCAGCCCCCGCGTCCCAGACTTCATTGTTTTCGCGTCTGCGGGTTGTTCCGTAGGTGTCTTCAAAAGTAAAATGATTTTGGGCGCGGTTCGCGAACAGGCTGGCTGCCCAGGAAAAATCTCCGGTTCCCAGGCCAGTAAAAAAAGAGATGTTTTGCGTGTCGAAAAGTTCCTGTGTTTTTGCGTCTTCCTTTTTGCCCTGACGGGTATAATACTTTCCCGGCATTGCCGCTGTGTTTGAAAGGCTGCCGCCAGCCCGCCAGCCCGGTTTCTGTTTTTTAACGGTGATGATATTAATAACACCGCCGATAGCGCCGGACACATTGTACTTTGTATCCGAACCACCGTAGATAATTTCAATTCTTTCGATGGAATTAACATCAATCATGCTTATTTCAAATTCACCGGACTGCGGGGAGGTGGCGGGTATTCCGTCCACAAGAAAGGCAACCCTGCCGGAACCGAATCCGCGCATATTGATTCCCGCGACATTGCCGTAGGGGCCGTACCGGGTTACTGGCAGATCCAATGTCTGCTCCAAAAGGCTTGCCAGATCCGGCGCGTGAACACGGTCTATTTCTTCTTTGGTAAGAATACGCATCTGCTGGGTTGTTTCCGGCGTGCCGACAACGGTAAGCCCTTCGCCTTCCATAATGAGCGCCTCTTCACCGGGAAAGTCCTCTTCGGTTTCCGGATCCTCGGCGTACAGGGAAATATGTATAAGAATGAGGAGTACGCGGAGAAAAAGTTTTCTCCGCGTACCTGCAAAACCTGAACAAATCACTTTGCGGTACTTTAGCCTTTGTTACTGTTTAGTACAGGTGCTGTAGTAATCAAAATACCCGTTGAGAACTGTATATGTTTCCTCCGCTTCTTCCTGAGTCAGTTTCCCGTTTCCACCGCCATTATCAGGATCAGCACCGGAATATGCGCCTGAGTATTCCATAGTCGAAGCGGTCAGATTTTTATAGTGGACAGCATAATATCTGCCAGCAGCATCGGAAAAGGAACTATTTGATGTATATTGAATGATGATATACCCCGCGTCATCGCCATCGCTTATGACATTAACAATTACCCCTGCATAAGAAACACTGCCGTTGTAACTATCGGTAAAGGTATCCGAGGTAATTGTCACTTCCGTGCCACCTGATACCCATTTTCCTTTCAGCGCCGCGGGCAGGGATATACTTTGACTGTCGTCATCCCCGCTGTTTGCGTCGCAGCCCATAAATACCTGTGCGCCCATAAGCAGACACAGCGCCAGAACCAGAAACGAGACCTTTTTCAACATGGCTTTACTCCTTTTTCCGAAGAAAAGAAGTCGTGGGAAAAAACTCCGGCACAGAAGAAGGCCGGCCGCTTTTCCAGACTTAAATCCTCGAAGCCTGAAAAAATATGATCGCCACAGGAACGCGCGCATACAGCGGCGGAACCCCGTGCGTGCATACCAAAGTCTCCTGGCTTCCGGGTCGCTTTCGTCCTTTTCGTTTTCCTAAAAAAACACAAGGGGGAAAGAGGGCCTTTTCCGTCAGCCTTCCCGGCCAAAACGGCCAGTGGCTGTACCCGACGGAATCGTTCCCGGTTACAGTTACGGGATAGCGGAGGATTTTCACCCCACTTCCTTTGAAATATGCGACGACAGTGTAGCCGGAGGGATAGGGGGAAGTCAACTGCTTTCGGTAACATTTCAAAATGAGGCATTTCGGTAGCGGCAGATCAGAAACAGGCCATGAAATTGCCGCAAGCGTGGACGCTTGCTTCTAACCCGGCGTAGGCGGAGCCTACGCCGGGCAGGGACGTAAGATCAAAAACTTATTTAACTTTTTCGACTTTGCGGTAAAAAGGATTTTATTTAAAATTATACGCTGGTGCGCGCGCAAAGGATTGCAGCGGAAAGCCCACAGGATTT
>JAISAF010000110.1 GCA_031266855.1 Spirochaetales bacterium | reverse complement strand
AATAAAAACAAAAAAACCCGCCGATAAACGCATACATAGCGATTTTTATCCTGGTATTCTGGTTTTGGGCGCATCCGCGCGCCTTTTGCGCGCGGACCGGGCTTTCCGGGGCTCCGCTCCCGCTCCGGCCCCGGCGCTCCGCGCCGTGGCTAAACCCCTCCAATCCCTTGCGCTGCTGTAAAACGGCATCCCTGCCGTTTTACAGCAATCACCACAGCCGGCATCCCTGCCGGCCCGCCTGCGGCAAACTCCATCTATCCGCCATTGGCGGATAGCAATGGAAACAGCGGCATCCCTGCCGCAAGTGTCAGACACTAAATTTATCGGATTTTTTAACCGCGAAGTCAAATCGAACCAAAGGTTCGAAGCCGAAGAAGTTCAAATAGCAGTTAGCAATTAGCAATTGACAAAGCAGCCCGGCTTCGATATCCGGTCCACTCTTGGGCCGCCCGCAGGACTGCGGGCGGGGTTTCCCGCTAATTGATGCCTAAATAAGCAGCTGCCTCCGCATAAGAGTTAAACGTTTTGCTAAAATCTTCGTTCTTCACATTATCATTGTCATAGATATCAAGGGTGAGTTTATAGGTGTTGAATAAACCCCCTATATTCTCAAGGCCGAATGATTCAACATCGTCAATTTCAATAGTTTTTCTGTTTACCTTCCCATCTAAGGTCATCACAAATTTAAGCCCCTTGCCGTTCTTTGAAATGCTTACGGCGTATCCGTTCGAGACATCGTAGGATATGGTAAGATCGCCTTTTGGGGGGGTAACAGAAGTGAGCCGCGCTTTGTAATACATGTCTTCGTCAAAGGTATATTTCCCTTTGATGGTGGAATTGTGTTGTGTAATATTGCCAAAATCAATCGCAAGCTTGATCCTAAGCGATGTTTCCATGTAGTCGCCGACTGTTTCGCCGGGATTGTCATCATCAGCGGCAGACATTGTATCTTTCCCCTGTATAAACCCGGTTACTTCGGCGCCTTGTAAAACCGTTTTATCGTGGTCGTATATTTCTTCATAAGGCTCGCTGTAGGTGCTTCTGGATATGCTCCGGGATACAGAATAGGCGTTATTTTGTACCCCATCCAATATTCCCGCTATTTCCGTAGATGCGGTTTTTACCAGGTCATCCGCCTCTGTTTCTGAGGAAACAAAAGTCCCTGTAAAGTCCGCTACATCCTCAATACGCGGCAGGGATAAATTTACCGGAATAGGGTCATCATTGCCGCCGCCGCCGCTGTCGTTGGGACAGCCGGTGAACACAAGCCCGAATGCCAGCGCCAGGGCCAGCATTCCCGTAAACAACACGTTCTTTTTCATTTTTACCCTCCTAACTGGTAAAAAAATTATGTTCCGCGACCCGCAGGTTCATTAACCGGAAGCCCGCCGCCGGGAAACTGTCAAATAATATAGCCGTCTGCGCCGATGCGGGCAGGCTATTTTTTACCGAATAGTTTCCAGTTGTAAATTTGCCATATAAAGCCGATGGGTACGGCGGTTCCTTTTTCATGGAATTCCGGCGTGATCCTAAAGAAAAAACGCATCCCGCCCCTGCCCGGCCTTATAAAATCGAATCCCAGATCTATAGGCAAACCTACGAAGAAGTCTCCCTTTGTGTCGGTTCCGGCCAGCCCGTCAAATATGCCGGAAATGGGAATGTTCAGGCTTAACCCTATTCCCGCATACAGCCATTCGACCTTTGGGATATTAACGTGCGCCGCGATGGGTATTGTTAAGCAGAACGGAGATGCCGCAATATCGGTAAGCTCAATATCATCACTGTTCAGATCCTGGTCCAGTATCAGGTATATATCGGGGTGCAGTAATAAGCCGGTATTGGCCGACAGCCAGTTGAAAATGTAAAATTCATAGGTCAGCCCGAAATCGAATGCAAGCGCGTAATTGCCTTTTGGAAAGGTATCGCCGCCGCCCAGAACATTGGCCCAGTCCCCGATGTTCGGTGTTATGCCCAGGCCGTAATTGAGGCCGAGCAGCATGTCAAATGGCTGGTGTTTGTGAACGGCCGCAGGGGTTTTGTTTTCTTCCTGCGCGAAAATTACTCCCGCAAGCACGCCCGCGAGAACCAATACCAGCAATCCTTTTTTTGCCATTTACTTCTCCTGTTTTCTTGGTGTTTCCGGGGACCAGGCCCCGGTGTCTGTCAAAAACCGTCCTTTTGGTAGTATATTCCTAAAAGGATGTATTTTATATAATAATCTAAATATAATCCCTTTTAGGAAGTTGGTCAATAGTCCCCTGTTCCATAGGCTTAAAATATCAAGCTATGACAAGTCTGCGGGCTTTATTGGCATACAACATGAAGGGCAGACGGCGAATTTTGGGAATCTCGCAGACACTATTGGCGGCACGGGTGGGGACATCAACCCATTACATAGGCCAGATTGAGCTGGAAAACAAGTTTCCCTCCCCCGAAATGCTGGAACGGATCGCCGCCGCCCTCGAAGTTGACAGCCCCCAACTGTTTTCTATGGATTCTTTCTCCGGCGAGGCTCTCAAGCGCTTTCAGGAAGGCGTTTTAGCCGATCTGGAAATCGCCGTAACCAAGGCCGTCGAGTCCCGCCTGTCCGAACTGAAACGATTGGGCTGATGCGCCCGCCTTTGCGGAGAAGTCTCTAAACATATCCGTCGTCGTTCCCGCCGGCTGCGTGTGTTTGTTTGCGTAAAGGCTTTATCACGGAACGCGCAAGGGATTGAAGCGGTATCCTTTTTTGCTGGAGGCAAAAAAGATACAAGCGTAAAGCCCGGTCCGCAGGCCGTCCTACCCTGCGGGCAGGCTGGCCTGCGGATGCGCCCGGAAAAATTCTACACGTTTGGCGCTCCGTCTACATAGCTAACGGGCTGGGCGTGGAGGTATACGAGTTATTCCGGCAGGACGATTTCCCGGAAGAACGCCGGAACCTGCTGGAACGGTTTAAAAAAGACATTACCGAAAATGTGGTGAAAACCCTTGAGGCTGTGTACAGCGCGTATGAGGAATAAGCTGCGCGCCTTCCTCGATCCTGGTGCCGGGTCTCGAGAAGGCGTCCTGTTCCCTTTCAAGAAAGCTGCCGCGAAACCGGGCGGCGTCCGGCCTACCAGTCAAACGAAAAGATGCTTTTCTCGCGGTAAACCCTGCCGGGCCCGAAAACCGCGTCCGGAAAGGCCGGCTGGTT
>JAISAF010000376.1 GCA_031266855.1 Spirochaetales bacterium | reverse complement strand
AGCGGAAAGCCCACAGGATTTGCATTGGCAAATCCGAGGACTTGGAGCGGAAAGCCCGGTTTTTTGCGGTTTGGGTAATTTCGGCGCAAATTCCCAAACCGCAAAAAATGCGCTAGTATACTGGGAAAAAGGTAAATACCGATGCTCCGCCCCTCTGCCCTGATGCTTGACTTTGGCGGGGTCTCCTGTATAAGTTATAGTATGCGGATTTTTGTTATCGGGGGCGCGGGCTACATTGGAAGTCACGTAACGCGTGGCCTTCTGGACGCGGGGCACCAGGTATGCGTATACGATAATATGTCCAGCGGCGCGAAGGAAAATATTTTCCCCGAAACGCGGTTCATCCATGGCGATATTCTGGATTACACGACGCTTCTGGAAGCCATGAGGGAGGGCTGGGACGCGGTGGTGTATCTGGCGGCTTTGAAAGCGGTTGGTGAGTCCATGCTGTATCCTGAAAAATATTCTGTCAACAATATAAACGGAACGGTATATATCCTGAACGCGATGTGCGCGGCTGGAGTAAAATATATTTGTTTTTCATCTTCCGCGGCTGTGTACGGCCAGCCGGTGCGCACGCCTATAGACGAGGAACATCCCCTGAATCCGGAAAACTTCTATGGTTTTACCAAGCTGGAAATCGAGCGTTTCCTGGCCTGGTATGAACGGCTCAAAGGTCTGCGTTACGCTTCGTTGCGCTACTTCAATGCCGCGGGCTACGATACGGCCGGCCGCGTCAGGGGGCTGGAGCGTAATCCCGCGAATCTTCTTCCGGTTATTATGGAAACCGCGGCGGGAATCCGGCCCAGGCTCCAAATTTTCGGAGCGGACTACCCTACCCGCGATGGCACCTGCATACGCGATTATATCCATGTGAGCGATCTGGCTCAGGCCCACCTCCTTGCCCTGAATTTTATACGGGAAAAGGACGAAAGCCTCACCGTTAATCTGGGCAGTGAAACGGGCCTCAGCGTCAGGGAAATAGTGGAAGCCTCGCGGCGCATCACCGGCAAGCCTATTCCCGAAGAAATTACCGCGCGCAGGCCGGGAGATCCCGCCGCTTTGACCGCTTCCGCGGCAAAGGCAAAAAGGCTTCTGGGCTGGAAGGCGCGTTACAGCGACGCGGATACTCTTATCAGCTCAACATGGAATGTCTATAATTTATAAGGTATAAGGATCACATATATTTACATATATTTATTAAGGAACACATATAATGACGAGTGAGCAAAAAAAGATTCAAGCCCTCGCTTCTCCCCCAAAAGTTTATATTCCCTTCCCCCAGGCGCTGAAGATGGTACGCCGCTATGCGGCGGGAAAACTCCTTGAACAGCTTGTGGCGACAGCTTTTATTTCGGTTTATCTTCTGGCCTTTCAGATTATCGTTTTACGAATTACGCCGCAGGACGCCGCCGGTCTTGCCATTGGTATGGGCTGTGTTATTGTGGGGCTTTCCGCCTTTATTGAGGGGCTTCTTCTGGGCGTTATGCCTGTAGGCGAAAAATGCGGCCTTCGGCTTCCCCAGGCGGTACCCCTGCCGATACTTCTTGTTTTCGCTGTTTTTGTGGGCCTTATCGCCACTGTCGCCGAACCTTCCGTTGGTGTTTTAAAACTCCTGGGGGCGCATGTGAACGCATGGGAGGCTCCCCTTCTTTTTATGCTCCTCAACTCAAGGACGGACGGGCTGGTCAGGGCCTTAAGCGTAGGAATGGGAAGCGCGGTTTTAATGGGCGTCCTGCGGTATTACTACAGGTTTTCCCTGAAACCTTTTCTTTTTATTCTTATGCCGGTCATACTGGCTGTATCGGTGTACGCGTTCCGGGATCCCAAGACAGCCATGATTATTTCCCTTGCCTGGGACGCGGGAGGCGTGGTAACAGGGCCTGTAACCGTGCCGCTTATTCTTTCTCTGGGACTTGGCATTTCACGGACAATCGGCGGCGGGAAAGACCAGGGAATGAGCGGGTTCGGCGTGGTCAGCCTCGCCTCTGCCGCTCCCATACTGGCGGTACTGATATACGGCATCATCCTCGCTCCGGGCGTCCCGGACGTGGCGGAAAAGTCTGTTTTCTTCGCCCCGGACAAAAAGGAAGCGGTTGCGAAACTTTTTACCGACCGGCAGACCATGTACGACTATGTGTTCCAGAATCTTGAAAACGCCAATGTAAGGAATTTCCTTGGAGGGGAGGAGTATGCCGTTGCCAGCCAAAGTTCCCACGCAGCCGCGCAAGGCAGTTCCCAGCCGGGCAGACAGTTTATTCCCGCAATGGTGCAGAATCTGAAAGTAGCGGCCCAGGCGATTATCACGCTGGTACTGTTTCTTTTTGTCGTCATGCTTATTCTTAACAAGGGGAAGGTACACGGCGTTGATGAGATTTTCCTGGGCGTTGTCCTGAGCGTTATCGGCATGGCTTTCCTGAGTTTCGGGATCGACGCGGGGCTTTCCAAACTAGGGGATGAGCTTGGACGGTATCTTCCAACAACGTACAAGGCCGTTCCAGCCAACGACAAACGGGTGCTTATCCCCAACTTCACGGAAGATTTTGTGGAAACGGCAATACAGCCAAACGGAGAAACGGAAAAAGTTTTTCTCTTTATGGATGACGAACAGGACATACGCCTTATCCCCTACAATCCCCGGCAGCACAACGCAGAGACTTCCACCTATACCTATATACCGGACAGGGGCCCGATCTTCGGCGGAAAAGTCGGCGGATATATCGCTATTCTGGTATTTGCCTTCTTTATGGGAATCACCGCGACAATGGCGGAACCCGCGCTCAAAGCCCTCGCGGTATCGGTCGAGGAAGTTTCTGTCGGAACTTTTAAGAAGACGGCGCTTATCCAGGCCGTGGCAGCGGGAGTCGGCGTCGGCATGCCCGTGGCAATAACAAAAATCCTCTACGATGTACCAATAATCTATTACCTCGTGCCGGGCTACCTTCTAATCCTGTTCCTGTCCGCGATATCTTCCGAGGATTTCGTTACCATTGCCTGGGACTCGGCAGGGGTAACAACAGGGCCCATCACCGTGCCCCTGGTAATCTCCCTTGGGCTGGGAATCGGCGGAGAAGTCGGTGTTATTGAAGGCTTTGGCGTTATCGCCATTGTATCAATATTTCCTATTCTTTTTGTTCTGGCAACAGGACTTGCCCTTACCGTCAGAAGACGGGCGGCGCTGAAGGATTAATCATGACAAAAGGCC
Source organism: Spirochaetales bacterium (assembly GCA_031266855.1). GTDB lineage: Bacteria > Spirochaetota > Spirochaetia > DTKZ01 > DTKZ01 > JAISAF01. The sequence goes on along the minus strand of JAISAF010000376.1, from coordinate 1,213 downwards.
AGAATCTTATCAGGATTGACTGTTTGATTTACCAGGAAATGGCGGACTCCTTAAATGAAGTATTCGGGCATCTGGCCCTGCCGGAAATATTTATCCGCAGCGCCCGCGCCGTGGTATTCCGGGAGAAACAGTCCCGGTTTTTCAGCCAGCGGAACAAGCTGAAACTGGAGGAATCGCCCATTCAGTTTTTTACGTTTTATCTTCCGCAGGAATACGAACTGAAGATGCTTTCCTTCATCGCGGACAAGGCCGACCTTACCATTCCCGGCAGGGGAAGCGTTTTTTCAACCCCTGTTACGGTACACAGAAAAACTCCCCTCGTCTTCAACACGGAGGTATTGGAAAACCTGCCGCAGCCTTCAATAACGCCCTCAAAAAATCTTACCTGCCTTGTGGCAATTGTCAACCGCGGCGAGGGTAACGATCTGGCAAAAGCCCTGCTGCAAACAGGCCGCGCCCTGCCGGTAATTACCTACGGGACAGGAGTCGGCCTGCGCGACAAACTCGGCCTTCTGCGCATCACCATATCCGCGGAAAAGGAAATCGTTCAGACCCTTGTCGCCAGCCATGATGCGGAAGCGAACTTCAACAGAATGGCCGAAGCGGCAAACCTCGATTATCCCGGCAAGGGATTTCTCTACTCGTATCCGGTAAGCGGCGGAATCCTTGATACGCGGATGATCCGGGGCAGGGCTTTCTACCTTGCCAGCATGGAACAGATTGTCAGCGCCATCGACACCATGAAAGGACATTCCGAATGGAGACGCGACTCCCCCCTCAGGAAACTGCGGGGCCTTGAAAAACGCGCGAAATGGGACAATCTGCGCATTCTCAGCCGCGAAAGCATGGGCCACGAAAAAACCCAGGCCGTTATGAACCTGGGCGCCGGAGGCGCGACCCAGTGCCGCCTGCGCTACTATGACCCCGGTAATGAAACCGACAGAACCATCTCCCACGAACGGGAAATTAACGACCTTGTCATCAGCGAAGAAACACGCGGCCGCATTTTCGAGCTGATTGAGGAAGGCGAAGACATTATAGAACTAAGCCCTGTGGACAGAATAAGCGCGTTCCGGCAAACCGCAAAGAAAAAAGAAAAATCGCCCTAAGGTTTTTTCATTAAAACCCGTTCAGGAACCCATTTGTAATTCGGAATTTGGGCGCATTCCGGGGGCGCTCAGGGCGCCCACTACAATCCCATACCTATCGGAAA
>JAISAF010000336.1 GCA_031266855.1 Spirochaetales bacterium | reverse complement strand
CCGCGCAAGGGATTGTAGCGGAAAGCCCACAGGATTTGCATTGGCAAATCCGAGGACTTGGAGCGGAAAGCCCGGTTTTTTGCCCGTGGATTCCACGGGCAAAAAATGCGCCCATAGTATTATTTAGAAAAAATACAGGCCGCTTTATTCAAGTTCCAGAATCGCGCCGCCGAAGGTAAAGCCTCCGCCAAAGGCTGCAAGCCCGATTCGGTGGGGGCCTGGGCACGGCCACGTGTAAGAGTCGGATAGTATGGTTTCCAGGCACAGGGGAATCGTACTGGAAGAGGAGTTTCCCAGATGCCGGATATTGCTGAATACTTTTTCTTCCGGCAGGCGGAGTTTTTGCCGTACCGCGCTGATGATACGCTGGTTCGCCTGATGCGGTACAATAAGGTCCAGTTTGTCCGGGGATAGTTCCTGCTCCCCGCATGCCGCGTCAAGTATATGCAGCATGCCGCGTACCGCTTCAAGAAAAACCTTCTGCCCTTCCATAAAGATTTTATCGCCCGTGCCTGTACCGGCGGGAACGCGCAGAATGTTTCCCTCTTCTCCATTGGCGGACACGAGAGGCCGTGAGAAGCGCGCAAGCTGTTTGCCGGAAAACCGAACGCCGTTTCCAGTGTTTTCACCGTTTTCGCCGTCCCCTTGGGAGGCCGTAAGAATACTTGCCGTCGCGGCGTCGCTGAAAATCGGTGCGGTTGCGGGATCGGAAGTATCGGTTTTTTGGGAAAGGGTTTCCGCCGTGACCAGGAGCGCTTTCGCGTGGGGCTGTGATTGCAGGAAATCCCAGATAATCTGCAATCCATACAGATAGCCGCAGCAGGCCGCGCTTATATCGTAGGCGGGAACAAGGTTTTCAGTGCTTCCAGCCCCCAGCCCGTGCTGAATCATCGCCGCCAGGGACGGGCTGGTGTACAAAGGCGTTCCTGTGGAGCATACAATAAGGTCAATTTCCTGTGCCCGAAGGCCGGTTTTTTCAAGAACCTTCCGGCTTGCGCTCAGGGCCAGGGTCAAAGCGCTTTCCCCTTCGCCCAGCCAGGCGCGCGACTCAATGCCGGTACGTTTTACGATATCCGCGGCAGACCAGGACGGGCACATCTGTACCAGTTCATCGTTACTGACTTTGCGCGAACCCAGCGTCCCGGCGATACCGAGGATGCCTACAGAAGAAGGCCGGGAAGTTCCAGAGGAGGGCTGCCCGGCAGCCTGCCGGGTATGACGGGCCTGGTGGAAAGCGGAGCCGGTAATTTCAGCGCTGCGCCCGGCGCGGGAAGTTTTTGTTTCCGCGGGCACGCCGCTTTGAGTCTGTATCCGCGTTTGTATTTCTGTCTGTATATACATAAGAGGCGTTCCCACCCTGACGGGCGCGCCTTCCTCCACAAGAAGACGCGACACCGTTCCCGCCGCCGGGCAGACAAGTTCCAGGGCCGCCTTGTCCGCTTCCAGTTCCGCGAGCAGCATACCCTCCCGCACTTCATCCCCGGGCTTTACCTTCCATTCAATAACCGTTACCGATTCGTCCGCGGGGCTGGAACCCGCGGCCTCCACGACAAAAATACCTTCTTCCTTCGGCGGCGCTTCTTTCCAGACTACCTCTACACCCAGAAGCGCTGCCGCCGCTTCCAGAACGCGCTCGTATGAGGGCAGAATATCGAGCTGGTTTTCAAACTGAAAAGGAACCCAGGTATCGGGCCGGCAAACGCGGCGGATGGCCACAGGCCGGGAAGCGTGCTCCGCGACAGTAGCGGCGATCTCCGCGCCCATACCGCAGGTTTTTGAATCCTCATGAACAATAAGCAGCCGTCCTGTGCGCGAAGCGCTTTGCACTACGGCCTCTTCGTCCCAGGGCTGGATACTGCGGAGATCAATAACATCCGCGGATATGCCCGCCCCTTCCAGGGTTTCCGCGGCGCGCAGACACAGGCCCAGCGTATTGCCGTAAGCCGTAAATGTTACATCCTGACCCCGGCGCAGGAAGCGCGCCTTGCCAGGCAGCGTAAAAAGATCTCGCGCCTTTGCCGTGGTTCGCAAACTCCTGTCGTTCAGAAGAGCCTTGGGATAAAAAAGAACCGTAGGCCGCTGGGATTCAAAAGCCGCGTTCAGCAGCCCCCCGGCATCCGCGGCGGTGGACGGCATAAAAACATCCAGCCCTGGAATATGCGCGGCAAAGGCTTCCATGCTGGCCGCGTGGAAAGGCCCCAGGCCGGGCCGGTAGGCGCCGCAGCTTACAAGAACAATCAAAGGCATTTCCCAGGAACCGGCGCTGCGCCAGTAGATATTTGCCACCTCGGAAAAAATCTGGTTAAAAGCGACGGGCAGAAAATCCGCGAACTGCACAAAGGCGACAGGCCGCCCCCCCGCTAAAGCCCTGCCCGCCGCGTAGCCGATGATTGTTGATTCGGCCAGTGGCGAATTAACAACCCTGCCGGGAAAAGCCGACGAAAGGCCGCGGGTCAAACCGAAAACATCTCCCTTGGGGTCTTCAATATCCTCGCCAAAAAGAAAAATGCGGGGGTCGGTTTCAAGATGGAAACGCAGAGTCTCCCGCAGGGCCTCCAGCATAGTCATGCCCTCTTCCAGGGGAACAGATCTGGAAACGGTTTCAGGAACAGTTTCGTCCGCGTGGGAGTCCCCCCGCGAGCCGTAGAAACTTTCAGGATAGGGCCTTTGCGCGCTTTCCATGGGAACCGGCGCGGCGGCGGCCTGTGCGGCGCGGGCCGCCTGAGCCGCCTCTTCGCGCGCCGCGGCCTGAAGAGCCTCAAGGTCTTCGGGACTTTCTCCCCGGCGAATCAGAATATCCCGCAGAATTACCAGCGGATCGCAATTCGCGCGTAATTCCGCGATCTCCTCCACGGAACGGTAGAGTTTCTGGTCATCGGCATTGGAATGGCTGGAGAGCCTCTTCATATCGGAAATAACAATGCGCGGCAGCCTGGTTTCACGGATTTTCCGCACCGCTGCGCCAAAAACGCGGTAAAGCTCTTCGGCGTTGGCGCCGTCGGCATAACATATCGGGATGCCGAAGATGCTCTCAGGATGAATAATTCCGTCCCCGCCGCAAAAAGAAAAAAACGTCTTTCCTTCCGTTTTAGTCGAAATCGCGAGGCCGTTATCCTGAATATGAAACAGAACAGGAAGCCCCTCGCGCGCCGTATGCGCGAAAGCCTCAAGGACCTCACCCTCCTGGGTCATGCCATCCCCAAGACCGCACAGCACCAGAGGCCGTTCCGGCTGGTCCCTGCAAACCGCCGCGATACCCGCGGCCTGCAAAGCGCCGTTTCCCACAGGAGTCGGAGTACTCAAAATATTCAGGCGGCGGCAGGAAATAAGGCTGTGCATCTGCCTGCCCCGGCTCTCCGAAGCATCCCGCGCGAAAAGGGAAAGAAAAAATTCCTGCGCGCTCATGCCGCGCGCCAGCATAAGGGCCTGGTCACGGTAATGACAGTGCAGCCAGTCCTGCGCGACTAAATGCGGACTAAGCGCGGCGCCCGCCTCGTGTCCCGCCGAACTGACAAAAAATGAAGCCTCCCCGCGGCCCACATAATTTTTTTCAAGTATTCCAATTTCCCTGCTCAGCACCATAGCCTGATATATTTTCAGCAGAACCCGGGTATCCCCCGCCGCGCTACCGCCCGGAATTTCATCCGTCTCTGCCTCCACCGCCGACAGCCTCATTGTTTCCTCCCTGTAAGGACATTTTTTACGTAACGTACTTAACGCGAATGGAATTCTTTACCTGAAGATCGACGGAAAAAAGGAGAAAAAGGTTGCATACGGTTTATAAGAAAACAGTGATTCTCAAAAACCTTCCAGGAAGTTTCAAAACCCTATAGCATCCGGAACAGCATTAAAACTATGGATGATATTTTTTGGCGCATCCGCCCCTTCGGGGCTGACCGGGCTTTCCGCTACAAGTCCTCGGAAGCGCCCATGCGCTTCCTGTGGGCTTTCCGCTCCAATCCCTTGCGCCCCACGGGCTTTCGCGGCCGATAAAAAATCAGAATTTTTACCGCGAAGTTAAATAAGTTTTTGATCTTTTCTTCCTTTGCTTCTTCGCCCTTACCAGTCTTCGGCTTCGCGGTTCCTCTTTTTCTTCTTTTCCAAAAAAGTGCAAACCTTTTTTATCCAGGCCCTTGCCTATTTATGCCGTCCTTATTATATTTGCTGTGCACCCTGGCAGCGGTTCGCCCTGTGGTGGCGGGGTATTTTCTTACAGGAGGTTGTTCACTATGGAAACACAGCGGGATACAGGTCTGCCGCCCGGCTATGAAGGGCTTACCTTTGAAAAGGTCTGGGCAATGTTTCAGGAAACTGATAAAAAGTTCCAGGAAACCGATAGAGCGATTAAAGAAACTGACAGCGCGATTAAGGAAACCAGCAAGGCAATTACGGAAACCAGAAAAGCGATTGCGGAAACGAGTAAGGAAACTGACAAAGCGATTGCGGAAACCAGAAAAACGCTTGAGGAATCCTTTGCGAAATCCCGTAAAGAAACTGACAAAGCGATTACGGAAACCAGTAAAAGACTTGAAGAAGCTCTTGCGGAATCCCGTAAGGAAAACGACAGGCTGCTGCGGCAGAATCAGAAGATGATGAGTGATCTTGGCAGAAAATTCGGTAAAATAATTGAACACATGTTCATTCCCAATCTGAAAGAGAAATTCAATGCCCTCGGTTATGTATTTGAAAAGTCCGCGCCGAATGTATTTATCGAAAGCAGGGAGCATAATATCTACGCGGAGATAGACGTGTTTCTTGAAAACGGCGGCTGCGCCCTCGCGGTGGAAGTGAAAACCCAGGCGAACATAGAGGATATCCGGGATCACATGGAAAGGATGGAAAAGCTGCGCCGGTATTTTGATCTGCACAATGACACCCGCAAACTCTATGGTGCCGTGGCCGCGGCGCTGATTCCCGATAATGTGCTCGGCTTCGCGCTGAAAGAAGGTTTTTATGTTATCCGGCAGTCAGGCGACAACGTACGGATCGAGGAACCCCTGAACAGGCCGCGGGCCTGGTAAACATCCGGCGGCTGCGGGACCGGAAGGTATCCGGGGCCGCACAGTAAAATATATCGCTGCCTTCCGTACAACGTAATTATGCGTCATGAGGAATTGCCAGCGGCAATTATGCGGATTGGTTCTGAAGCCGCCGATGCGAAATAAATATCCGGCGCCCGTGTGAATGCGAAGCATTCACACGGGCGTGTCTGCCGCTGGTGCGCGCGCGAGGGATTCCGGGGGCGCGATAGCGCCCACTACAATCCATACCTATCGGAAAGCGACCGTCTTCGGGCGCATAGTAGCGGAAAGCCCACAGGAAAGCGCATCGGCGCTTTCCGAGGACTTGAAGCGGATAGCCCGGTTTTTTACGGTCAGGGAATTTGCGGCGCAAATTCCCTGACCGTAAAAAATGCGCCCAAAATATGAAGATAAAAATTCCTATGTGTGTCCTGTGTGTTTAGCGCGGAGAGCCGCTTATTTCACTGCCACAGCGTCCTGGAGACTGTAATCGCCATATTTCGTGGAAATCTGTTTGAAACCCTCGTCGCCATACGGCGTGCGCACGCCGAACTGAATACGAAACACGGTGTTCTTCAAACGCTCCCGGCTCCCAAAAAGAGGAAACTTAAACGGCTTGAACTGCCGGAAAACAAGAGTCCTGTCCCTCACCAGCTCGTACTGCCGGAACAAACCCAGCCAGCCATGAGTATACACAGCAATGAACTTCTGCAAACCCTCATACACATCCTTGACCTCGGAATTACGAATCTCGTAAGGCCCGTCAATACCATCCGCGCTAAAAATCCGGTTCAGATTCACCTGAAAAATCCTCTCCGCCGGCATCTCCGCCGCCCCGCTAGTAAAAACCAAAGTCTTAATCGCGTCTTCCACACGCCCAAAAACACCATTCCCAAAATCGTCAAGATAAAAAACCTTAACCTCGCGCTCAGTCCCAACCAGTTTGTTCTTCTCATTGTGAGCGCTCACAACAGCAAGAAACTCATCGAGCCTCTTCTTCGAAGGCTTTCTCTCTCCCGCCGGAACCGGGAATTTTATAAAAAAGTAACTAATATCCTTCCGCTCCAAAACAAAACCCGGATAATCATTCACATACACGCCCGCGGCAAGCAGCGTATCAAGAGTCTTCAAACGGTAGAAATCGGACAAAACCGGATCTTTCACAGGCATAAAAGTATACTACTCCCATTTACAAAAACCGGCAAGAGGAAGGAACCACAAAATAGCAAAACAAAAATTGCCATGTATCTAGTTAGAGTTAGGCCAAATTCCCAGAGGCTGATGGGCGCGTTTTTTTGCCCGCCCGGGCGGGCAAAAAAACCGGGCTTTGCGGGGCTGCGCTATCGCTCCGGCCCCGCCTTACGGCGTGGCTGCTCCGCACCCCTCCAATCCCTCGCGCCGCCCAGCGGCAGCGCGTCCTTGTGAATGCGAAGCATTCACAAGGACGCCGGATACTCATTTCGCATAACACCACCCCCGCACCCGCGCGGAAACCGCGCGGGCCGGTAACTCAGGCGGATTTGCCAAAGGAAAATCCGCCTGCCTGGTTCTACGCGCATAATTGCCTCCGGAAATTATGCGCCCCCGGTTTTGCCCGTGGCAAAACCGGGGCCTGTTTCTAAAGCTGCCGCCCGGCAGCCGGTGGTGATAAAGACGTGCACAGCGCGTTACGCGCTGTGCCTGGTGACAGACCACGCAATTTTGTGGGAACAAAATTGCGACCGCCTGGTTCTAAGCAGCTAATTGCCAAAGGCAATTAGCTGCCCCGGAATTGCTACGGCAATTCCGGGGCCTGTTTCTGAGCTGCCGGCGCTTGACTATTTTTCCTGATAACGCTATAGTAAAACAGGATTTCAGGAATGCATGATGTATAACGCGAAGCACTACAGTATAATTTCCTCTGTTATGCGCAATTGCGGTAGCAAAAAACCGCACGTAAC
>JAISAF010000334.1 GCA_031266855.1 Spirochaetales bacterium | reverse complement strand
GCACAGCGCGTAACGCGCTGTGCACGTCTCTATCACCAACCGGCTGCCGCCATCACGCGTATAGGCGACTGTTACGCTTGCAGCTTTGGAATCAGGCAGCGGGAATTGCCACAGGCAATTCCCGCTGCGCGGCGTTTTTGTGCCGTCCGCATGTATGAAAATCCATTATGCGTAAATTGCGCATAACTTAGTGGTCGCCTTCCTGTGAATGCTTTGCATTCACAGGAAGGCGGGTCTGCTTGTACGGCCTTCTTAGCCGCTGGGCGCGCGCCAGGGATTGTAGCGGAAAGCCCGCAGGAATTGCATCGGCAATTCCGAGGACTTGGAGCGGAAAGCCCGGTTTTTGGCGCGGAGCGTCAAAAAGGCGCCCGATAGGAATCTGGCATTCTGCCTGGTAAATTGCTGAAAAATCAGGCGCCTGTGTGTACTTGACACGGGAGCGTTTTTTTGTATTAATTCATTGTAGATTTATAGAAGGGGAGGTGATTCGTATCGCTTATATACGGTTGGATGAGGGGGAGAACCTCGAAAAGGCCATCAAGCGGTTCAAACGCATGGTGGAGAAAGAGGGCATTATTCGTGAGTGGAAAAAGCGGGAGTACTTTGAGAAGCCTTCCACGATCAAAAATAGAAAGCAGAAATCCCTCCAGCGTAAACTCATGAAGAAGACACGTAAACTTCAGACGTCAAAAGGTTATTGAAGAATATGGGAGCGCGTTGGGAGCGTAAGGAGTGATGCGCTTGGGGAAAGCCGCTTTTTCTGCGGGGTTCTTTTCCCGCGCTTTGCTGTTCCTTGTTTAAATTCATGTTTTCCGCGTTTTTTCTGATTATCCTTATTACTCTTTTTTCGAGCGCCTGTAGCGGGAGCGATCCTGCCATTACAGATGCGCGCTGGCGGCTGACGGCTTTTCGTGATACGCATAGCGGCGTAACGGGTGAATATTTAGGTCTTGCTGTTCTTGCTGTGGACGATGACGGCCTGGATGATTTGGAGAGTATTTCACTTATCAGCGATGAGCATGAGTTGTACTGGCAGGCTTCTGTGGAAGACTGGGTCGTGCGGCAGATCCGGCAGCAGTCCTGGATTGTTTTGGAAAAACTTGCCGTTCCGGACAATGTGGTTCCGCGTGGCGCTTACCGGATTATTCTGCGGGATTATAGCGGCGCTCAGGCGGAAAGTTCTTTCAGTGTTACAGCTTCGCCGGAGCTGCCGGAAAGTTTTCCTTCGCTGCTTCCTTCTGAGGGGACGGGGGGGGATATCGTGCTTGATACCCCGCGCAGCGAGAGTATCCTCATGATACGTTCGGAAGGGGGAGTCCTGCTTGGTTCATTTACTTTGCGAAAGGGCTTGAACTCCCGCATATCCATCCTCGCAAACGAGCAGATACGCAGCCAGGCGAGGGAACTGTACCTGTACGAACAGGGTTCTGCCGGCCGGCATTCCATCCTTGCCGGGCCCTGGTCCGCCGAAGATTACCTTTTCCCGGACTGATACATCCGAGACACGATGATACCTTGTAAGCACTAAATAAAGGGCTTTAGAATTTTACCACAAAGTCGAAGACTGGTAAGGTCGAGGAAGCAAGAAAAGGAAGGAAGAGAAAAGTATCATTTGATACTCCTTGTATTCAACTTCTCCGGCTTCGTGGTGATTTTTTTCTTCAAAACATGCCGCTTTTAGAGGAATTTTGACAGAGGAATTTTGACGCTTATTGCAGTTTTTGCAGGGACGCCTGTAGTTTTTCCTTATTCCACAACTCCAGAGGCCGGTTTTCCACAAAAGCCGCGGCAGCGCGGGAGAAAGTTGAAGATGTCAGAAACACCGCCCTGGCGACATTCGCGGCCTTCATTTCCTCATAAAAAGACCTTACTTCCGGTTCATCGACAGCCTCCGTCGAGCGCAGAATACGCAGCAGCACTGTTGTTTTGCGGGCGTTCCGCCACTTGCCCTCGCCACCCTCGACACAAAGTACCTGGCAGCCATCATCTATATTTTTTATACTCTGTACCGAAAGTCCCATAGCCGTGGCAAGCTTCCTGCACAGTTCAGTAAACTCCTCGCTTCGCGACACCATAAAATCCTTCAAAGCGTCGTTCTGCTGTAAATCCTGATACTTACCCAGCTTTTCCGCGACATCCCTGAAACCGGGTTTCTTCGCGTGGATTTTCTGCCACTGCTGTATTGCCCCATCGATATTTCTTGCCTGTTCGTAACAAAGAGAAAGGAAATACCGTGCGTACAGAATGTCCCCGTCTTCCCTGCCCTCCGCAAGTTTTATCGCCCGCTCCAGTTCGGGAATGGCCCGGCCTGTGTCCTTCATACTCATAAAAGAACCGCCGCGCTCAATAAGAGCCTTAATCTTATATGTTGAATCTTTCTGCGCCTTCTCGAAAGCGGCAAGCGCCGAAGGGTAATCATGCTCATCCTTGTAGAGTTTCCCAAGATAAAAATGAGCCGCGTAATTTTCGGAATTCAGTTTTATCGATTTCTCCAGCGCGGCAATGGCTTCCCCCTTTTTCTTCTCCCGTACCATCAGGGTTCCCAAATGGAAATAGGGTTTCCAGTTCCTTCCATCCAGCTCAATAGCCTTCTGGTAAAAAGACGCCGTCTTCGGCGAACTGGTACACTCCTCAAGAAGCCTCCCCGCATTCAAATAGTGATCAGCAACAGCCGGCTCATGTTTAATAAGCAGAAGATATTCCTTCAAAGCCTCCTGCGGCTGATTGAACCTGGCATACAATTCCGCGATCCTTTTCCGAAAAGGAATCTCGGGGCATAACTGCGTAAAAATCCCCGACTGATTGACCATTCGCAGCTCGATAATAGCCAGTTCCGGTTTGTTGTCCCCCAAATAAGCGAACCCCAGAAGATAGTGCGTTTCCATATTTTTTGAGTCTTTTGCAAGAATCTTTTTCGCTATGCGGATGGCGGCGGCGTTCTTTTTCTGCCGTACGAGATTCGCCACCGTCGCTACTTTCTGTGGCGCGGCAATTGACTTGATAACAAATACCAGTATACCCAGAACGACAACACTAAATACAATAATAAGTATAAGAACTATAGACATTTCTCTCTTATCACAGAGTAGTTTTTTTCGCCCGTAATGTCAAACCCCTTTGTCCGCGGGATAAACGCACAGGAATTCTGATTCCGGGCGCATTTTTTTGGGCGCGCTTCGCCCGCCCAAAAAAACCGGGCTTTCCGCTCCAAGTCCTCGGATTTGCCAATGCAAATCCTGTGGGCTTTCCGCTGCAATCCCATTGCGCGCGCCCAGCGGCAGCGCAAAATCGCTTCGCAATTTTGCCACAAGCCAGGACGCATAGGCGGCCAGCCCCTTGCGCGGCGGAAGCTTGAGAACCAGGCCCCGGAATTGCCTCGGCCCTTAACCTGTTTATACACAAGGAGCTTTTTAGGGCCTCTTGCCAGGCTGCATGGGCGAGCAGAAAAATTGCGTATGCAATTTTTCGACCAGCCCCGGAAAGCCCTGTTATCAAAAACACGCTCCCGCGTGCGTTTACTTGGGCATGGCAATTTGCTGCGTATAACCCGGCGGACGCAATTTTGGGACAAAATTGCGGGGTTTCCCACCAAGCGCATCGCGTTACGCGCTGTGTACGTCTTTATCACCACCGTCTGCCGCCACCACGCTAACAATAAACTGTTACGCTTGCAGGTATAAGAGTTCTCTGTGCGTAGTACCAGCAATGGAAAATTTTTAGAGCTTCCCGAGGATTTCCGGCCGCGGAAATCCTCGAGCCGCCTTCTGTATCAGGCCGTACAAGCAGACCTGAAAAATCGTGAAGCGATTTTGCAAGTGTTCTTTACGCAGAACGGTCGGTCCGGCTGCCGCCGCCCAGCGGCTTAAGCTCTGCCAAAAGAAGAACCGCACAATTCGTGATGTATGGGCAGGCCGGTTTACGGAAGGAGACCTTGAAAAAACTATAAATCAGGGGTATCCTTATAAATATGAATGGGAAGCAGTCATGGTAGCCTATCGGAAAGAGCGAATTAATCATGCCATGCTATTCTTTGCCCGGGAACACCATAAAAAAACCCGGCATTACCTTTCCCAGACGGCTTTATATAAATATCTGGCTTTTTTTGAATTCCGATATTTGAAATCCTATGGCGAAATGCCGCTGGAGCTTAAATACAGGGCTATGGAACACGGCCCGGTTCCGATAGAAATATATGAAAACAGGGAAACAAAAGATTATTTTACACTTGTTTCCTTTGAACAAACAGGGAGCGGACTTATCGTCAAGCCAGCAGGAAGGTTTAACCCTGATTATTTCGCCGAGGCTGAACTTGAAGAAATGCGTAATTTAATTGAAATATTTGCCCGGCAATGGGTCGGAGCGGGGGTTATGAGTAACGCCAGCCATACCGATATTCGGGCGTGGAGAGTAACCCGGAAAGAACACCCTAATCAGATAATTAACCCTATAGATGAATTTGACAGAAACATTCTTAAAATACCCGAAGAAGAACTATCCCCCCAGGAAGAACGCTATCTAAGCCAAAAAGCCGTCAGAGAATTTTCTCCATGCTGACATTTCCTGGCCTAAAACCAGGAGATGTTTTTACATGGAATA
>JAISAF010000321.1 GCA_031266855.1 Spirochaetales bacterium | reverse complement strand
GAAATCTCCCGCGCGCTGTACAAAATGAACTCCAGCCCACAGCCCCCGGCTTCCGCCCCGCTGCCGGTGCAGGTATAAATACGGATGCGTACGCAAATTCGCTGCTCGCCCATGCGTCCTGGCTGGTGGCAAAATCGCGAAGCGATTTTGCGTTGCCGCTGCGCAAGGGATTGGAGCGGAAAGCCCACAGGATTTGCATTGGCAAATCCGAGGACTTGGAGCGGAAAGCCCGGTTTTTGGCGCTTTGCGCCAAAAATGCGCTCAAATTCTGATAAATTATAAAGATTTTGAGCAGTCTCTAAGATACGAATGATATAAGGAATGTAGGATATGGATAGAGGATGCGCCTAACTTTTCTGGGAACCGGGACTTCCCACGGCATACCAGTCCCCGGCTGCCACTGCCCCGTGTGCCAGTCGAAAAACAAAAAAAACAAACGCACCAGGTCCTCCCTGCTCGTGGAGGAAGAGGGCCGTACCATTCTTATCGACACCACCCCGGAGTTCAGGATTCAGGCGCTTCGCGAAAAGCTGTGTTCCCTTGACGCGGTTCTCTACACCCACACCCACGCCGACCATCTGCACGGCATTGACGACCTGCGCCCCTTTAGTTACGAAAGAACCCTCCCGGTCTACGGATCGCCACAAACCCTGGAGGAAATCGCGCGGCGCTTTCCTTACATCTTCGCGCCCCCGAAACTATATGGAGGCGGCATTCCCCATCTTCAACTGAATCCCATCGAAGCGGGGGAGTTTTCCATATACGGCATCCCCCTTACCGCCATCGCGCTCAAACACGGCGAAGCGGACATTTACGGCTACAGAATCGCGAACATAGCCTACCTGACAGATTGCAGCCGCATCCCCGAAACATCATACGCCTTCCTCACAGGACTGGAGGTCCTCATCATCGACGCCCTGCGCGCCGAACCCCACTCCACCCATTTTAACATAGCCCAGGCCCTTCAGGAAATCCGCCGTATACGCCCCGCCCGCGCCTACCTGACACACTTCTCCCACGCCGTTGACCACCAGACAATAAAAAAGGAGCTTCCCCCCGGGGTAGCTCCCTCATACGACGGCCTAACACTCAGCCTCTAAACAACCTAAATCTTGACGACCTTCCCGCTCTTCAAGCAGCGCGTACAAACCTTTATGGTCTTCTTCTTCGAACCCACCATAGTCTTCACCTTCACAAGATTCGGCTTCCAGACCCGCCGCAAAGCATTCTTCGCATGGCTAACCGTATTGCCACTTACCGTACCCTTCCCGCAAATATCACACCGTCTGGCCATAAACATCCGCCTTCTTAATTGATATATCGCTATAAAATATCACAAATGAAAAACAATGTAAAGCCCCGGAATTTGGGCGCATTTTTTTGCCCGCGCAAGGCGGGCAAAAAAACCGGGCTTTCCGCTGCAAGTCCTCGGAAGCGCCCATGCGCTTCCTGTGGGCTTTCCGCTCCAATCCCTTGTGCGCGCCCCAGCGGCGATTTTTTGCTACGCAAAAAACCGCAGGACACCTGGTTACGCGCAAATTTGCATACGCAATTTTGCGACCAGCCCCCCTTGCGCGGCGGCAGCTTGAGAACCAGGCCGCGCAATTGCCAGCGGCAATTGTGCGGGCAGCAAATTGCCGCTGGCAAATTGCTGCTTAGAACCCAGCGGCCGCAATTTTGTTCTGACAAAATTGCGGGGTTTGCCACCAAGCACAGCGCGTAGCGCTGTGTACGTCAACCGGCTGCCCAGCGGCTAAGCCGCGCCTTCAAAATCAGAATTTTAACCGCCAAGTCGAAAATCTTTTTCTTCTCCGCCCCCTCGTCAAAATAGCGGCAATGATAAAAACTATTTTTTTATGGCCTTAGCCTTATTTTGTCTCTCAATTTTACGGAGAATAGCCCCCCCAATGAAAGCACTCAAAAGCGTAGTCAAGGCCCCAATTATAGATGCAAACCCAAATCCGTCTTTGCCTTTCAGGATGAGTATAACCCCGCCGGTTAAAGCGGTCATACCAAGGGCAAAGGAAAGCCATTGCGCAATGTTGGCTCTCCGGCTATCTCCCTTTATGACCGTTTTCTCCAATTCCATACGGTGTCCTGATTGCTCCTTGAAAAGTTCAAAAAGCATTTTGGTAGCCCCTGGGTATAGCTGTTCATATTTTTCCATTTCGGCGGGAGAAGGCAACGGTCCTATTCTTATCCCTGTAACACTTACTAACGTGCCTGGAGAGGGAGGGTTATTTTCCGGTTGGGCAATTTGCCCGTTTTGTTTATTTCTGTTCGACATTCAGATTCGGCAAAACGGAGTCGAAGTCGTTTTTGAGTGCGGCGGCGTCAGCGGCAAATGCCATCGCGTCAGCCTCAGCATCGTTTTCCGAATAGTTATAAATATTCATAACCCCAAAAAGGTCGATATTCCGTCCTATGCCCTCTAGTATGGAGGGGCGGGCAAAAAGGGTGTCACTCATGGTTCAAATATATCCCTGTTTGGTATTTTTTGCAAGTCATATTAGACCATCGGGTAACTATTCCCCCAGGCCAGCCGCGATCCATGCCTTCTAAATCGGAATTTTTACCGACAAGTCGATTTTTTTTTCTTCTCCGCCCCAACCGCCTCGCCACAGCCGCGGTTTTCCGCTAAAATAGCGCGAATGAATAAACCAGCAATCACAGCCGGGCTATGCGTTATCCTGCTCCTCGTGGCAGGAGGCATCTCCCGGGGCGATCCGCCTGGCGCGGACATCCGGGAAGGCACGATTATCACTTCCGGCAGAGTCAATACCAGCGGTAAGTTTACCTTCAAATACGGAAAAATTGAAGCCTCCATAAAACTGCCAAAAACAGCCGACGGTCTGTGGCCCGCGTTCTGGATGCTGAGCGCCGATTTTTTCAACCGGGGATGGCCTCAGTGCGGGGAAATCGACATAGTTGAAATGGGCCACAAAGCCGCCACCGGCAATAACACGCAGGACAGATATTTTACCGGAGCGGCCCACTGGGGAACGCAGCGCGGAAACGAACACCCGAATTATGCGCTACCAGCAATAAGCGGATACAGCTTGCAGGACGGTTTTCATCTCTATACGCTTTTATGGGACGAAACCGGCATCAGAATGTATCTTGACACGAATCCGCAACCCTATTTCGTCATGGATACCACCGCCGCCGCCGTAAAGGATTTTTTTCACAAACCCTATTTCATTGTTTTCAACCTTGCCGTGGGAGGCGACCTGCCCGAGATATACGACGCCAGTCTTATAAGCGCCCTGAACGCGGATAATAATTACGAGGCGCGGATGTATATCGATTTTCTCAACGTGTATGACACCAGCGGCAATCCCCTGTGGCAGACAGAGTTTAACGAACAAACGCTGGACCCCGGCAGATGGAATATTGAAGAAGACGATCGCGGCGGCGGAAACCATGAACTACAGTCCTACCGGAAAACCAA
>JAISAF010000317.1 GCA_031266855.1 Spirochaetales bacterium | reverse complement strand
CCAAGCGCGTAGCGTAGTGCACATATTTATCACCCCCGGCTGTCGCAGCCCAGGAGCAGTACAAAATTGCATACGCAATTTTGCCATAACCTCCTTGTGAGAGATTAGAATTGTTCGATAACCTTCGGTTCTCTCATAAGTCTGGCGAATTTGCCGCAAAATGGCGGCAAATTCGGCTGTTTTTATATTAAAACCGGTCTATAAGCTGTTCAGAAACTGAGGTTTCTGAACAGCTCTATTTTACTTCTTCGACTTCGCGGTTCGTTTTTCCCATGATTTATGCCCCCCGCCGCCAGCCCCAGGGCAAGGTTGACATTTATGGGTTTATATAGAAAGCTGGTACACGGTTTATGGCTTCGTTAAAAGACAGGCTTCAGGCTATACGGCAAAACGCCCCGAATCCCAAACCCGCGCCCGCGCGCTCCGGTTCTCCGCCTGAACCCCGGCCGCCGGAAGCCGAAGGCTGGCGGCGGGAAGGGGATTTCGTTTTCCGGCGGGATCTCCGCGTTCCCCTCGCGGCCGGAACCCTGAATAAACTCCGCGCGGCGGCGGATTTTTTTCTGCGCGGCCCGCGGCTGGAAGACCTTCTTTGGTACGATACGGAAACAACAGGACTTTCCGGCGGCGCGGGCACACACGTATTTCTCTACGGCGGCGCGCGCGTAAGTAAAACCGGGAACATAGACCTTGTCCAGCTTTTTCTCACGGATTTTCCTGGTGAAAAAGCGTTTTTATCCGGGCTTACACAAAACTGCGCCGGCCGCGCCTGTATGCTTTCCTATAACGGCAGGGCGTTTGACCTGCCCTTACTGAAAAACCGCTTTATCCTGAACCGTCTGTCCTCCGATTTCCCGCCGCAGTTCGATCTCCTTTTTACCACCCGGCGGCTGTGGAAAGGTATCCTGCCTGATTGCAGCCTTGGTTCAGTCGAACGGCATATTTTACGCAAAAGCCGCGTCAGCGATATTCCCGGCATACTTATCCCGCAGGTGTATTTTGATTACCTCGCGGGCAGCGGCGGGCTTATGGAAAAAGTTGTTTCGCATCACAGAGACGACATTCTTTCCCTCATCGATCTGTTCGCGCTTTTCGGCGACATTACGGAAAATCCCTTTGGATATACTTCGCCGGGAAACATTCACGCGGCGGCCCTGGGCTGCATGATCGAAGATCGCCGGCCCGGCAGAGGTATTGCCGTTTTACGGGAATCCGCCCTGCGGGGGGATGCGGCCTCTTTATTCCGGCTTTCACGGTATTACAAGCGGGCCGGGGCCTTCGGCGAAGCCGAACAGCTGTGGGCCAGCCTTGCGCAGCGCAGCGCCCTTGCCGCGCTGGAGCTTGCCAAGCACCTGGAACACCGCGTGTGCGACTGCGAAGCGGCCCTGCTGCTTACGGAAAAACTTCTTACCACCCAGGCCGGGGAAAAGCATCTTTTCCCCGGCCTGGGTACTGAGGCCCTGGCAAAAAGACGGGACAGGCTTCTGGGAAAAATCCGGCGGAAACGCCAGGAACTTTGTTAGATTTATGTCAGTAATTTTAAATTCAATTTTTTTATAGGAATAAAATAGCGATGCCCGGTGCGGGGCGTAGAAAGAAGGCGGTTAGATTTTCTTGCCATATTCCCCGTTTTTGTACCTGTTTATTCAAATACTATTTCAAATTTATCCATAAATTGTTTTATTCTTATAGTACTGTGTTCATCCATAAAATTTATCTTTTTGGATGTTTTTAACTCAATGCTTTTGATTTTACTTTCATTGTATTTACTTATTTTTAAGCCAATTTTATTATAAATATTTTTCGGGATTATTTTGCTTAAATCGTTTTTATAAAATAAATATGCCTTTTCATCTATTTCCCCGGTTATTTTTACTAAATTATTTATTTCGCTATATTTACCGTCATATATAAAGAAGAACGGATTATGTATATCCCTGGGGCCGATTATTGCATATAATCCATTCATATTTTCTGAATAATTTGTTTCTATCTCTATTCTTCTATCATTCACAATGTTTTCTATAAAATTATTCCAATCATCTATTGTGTCCGAGGTTATACCGATTTCAAAATCCATATTTTTATGATAGTCATTTGAGGGCAGGAACAAAATGCAAAATTGTGATATAATCACCTCAAATACGGCCGATTTATCATTTTTATAATCCGTAATTTCAAATTCGCCTGTTTCAATATCCTGTTGATTCGAGAATAATTTTTTACACTGTTCCAAATACTTGCTATCCAGAAAAATTGACAGTGAATAGAATTTCATACATTTATCCATCATTAATTTATAATATACTGTTTTTTACAATAATGTCAAGGGTATGGCGCGTAACGCTCCGGCCGGCGGGGTGGATACCTTTTCGCTTTCGTTGTTTCGCTATTTATTCATCTTTTCGAGGAAAGGCGGATAATCTCCTGTACAAGATCGTCCAGCGCGTCCGCCGCCGCTTTTTTGAGGATTTTTTTCTTCGCGTCCGCGCATTTTGCCAGTTCCCGCGGCGACAGCCGGGAGGCGGCCCCGCGTTTACCCGCTTCTTCCGTATTCAGAGGAAGAAACAGTTCGTAGACTTCCACGTTTAAGGCTTTCGCGATATTTACTAGGGTTTTGTCGCTGACCCAGGTATTGCAGCTTTCAATATTTACCAGATACGAAAGAGAAATATCGGCGTATTCCGCCAGCTGTGCCTGCGTCATCTGCCGTGCCACGCGGACGGCCTTGATGTTACGGGAAAGGACAAAACGTAAACCCTGGTTTTCCTTCACAATAGGTTAGAAGATACGACAATAATACCACTTGACAAATACTGTATTATGATTGTATAAATAATAATCATAATATGATGGTATGGAGGAGCCGCATGAGAACAGGGTACTACTCCGGCCGGCGGAGCGGATGCTTTTTCGTCTTCGTTGTTTCGCTGTTTATTTTTTCGTTCAGGCGCGCCGTGTACTTCATACGAAGTTCATCCAAAGTCTCACCGAAGTGCTCGTATATTTCCAGAGAATATTTTTCCAGAACGCTTGCCGCATCATCCGGCAATGCCTCTTCGGGGCGCAAAAGTTCATAGGCTTCTATACCGAAAGTCTGTGCCATTTTTGTCAAAGTCCGCGGGGACACCCATTTCCGCGCGTTCTCAATGTCGCTGAGAAAAGGGATCGATATATCAAGCTTTTCCGCCAGCTCTGCCTGCGACATCTTCCGATATGTGCGATACCTTTTTATATTTATGCTCAAAATACGCCTTAAATCATCCTCAGTCATTATTGGTCCTTTTAAAAATTCCTGTATAAATTAAACTATTTGCTTGACAAAGTTTGAATGCGCGATTTGGGAAATCATTTTGTGCCATACCGCCCGGACATGGTTTTCACCAGGGCTTTTACCGCTTCCAAATCGTTATCGTCAAACAGCACTATGTTTTTTGTAATTTCCTGTACGGCGGGGTTTGAAACAAACTCACCCTTATCTGTCCCGGTAAGCAGATATTCGACAGAAACGCCCAAAGCACGGGCAATGCTCAAAGCAGCATCGGCACGGGGTATAAGTTTCCGGGTTTTCCATGAAGAAAAGGTTCCTTTAGGAATTGTGGTTTTTCGGTACAGCCATTCAAAGCTGGTTTTCTGTCGTTCCACCTCGGCTTTTACGGTTTTCCAGAAAATCTCCGCATTCATATAGCAAAGTATGACAGATTAATGTGAAAATTAATGTTGACAATTATCTGCGTATGCATTATTATATTAAAATATACTGTATTTGCAGACTATTTCCGTTTTTGTCCGGAATTCCGGGTATACGCAGTAACAGAATAAAGGCTGTGGATAAACGCGCAGGAGGTTAAATATGGGAAAAGAAAGGAAACTGTTTCGGTATGTTCTCAACAAGCCTTTGACATGAACGGAAGAGGTTTCCCGGCATTTACCAAAAGGTTAGGTAAAATAATGGTTTTAGGTCTTGAGTTTGTTCCAAAACCTGGAAAGCCCGTGGGGCGGCAGCCGGTTGGTGATAGCTACGTGCACAGCGCTACGCGCTGCGCTTGGTGGCAAACCACGCAATTTTGTCAGAACAAAATTGCGACCGACGGGTTTTGAGTGCATAATTGCCGTGGCAATTATGCACCCCTGAAATTGCCACGGCAATTTCAGGGCCTGGTTCTCAAGCTGCCATGCGCAAGGGATTGAAGCGGAAAGCCCACAGGAATTGCATCGGCAATTCCGAGGACTTGGAGCGGAAAGCCCGGTTTGCGGCGTTTTACGCCGCAAATGCGCCAAAATTCTGAATCTGCGTAAAAGCGCAAATAGGTTTTGGAACAGGCTCTTTTGATAATACGTTATACAGCGCAATAAAAAATTAAGGAGAAAAAATGAAAAGCAAACGATTTTGGAAAACAGCCGCTATGCTGATACTGGCGTGCGGTTTGGCGGCTTGCACAGGAAGAAGCAGCGGACAGGCCGGGAGCCCGGCAGGCGCCGACTGGCCGATAAAAACTGTTACATTTTATGTCGCCACCTCTGCTGGGGGCGCGACCGACCTGATGGCCCGCCAGATAGCGGATTATTTTCAGAGAAGGTTCGGTAAAGCGTTCCCTGTAGTGAATCTGAGCGGTTCCGGTGGTCAGATTGCGATGGATGCCATAATGCATTCCGATGCGGACGGTTCGGCGTTTTTGTTTTGGCATGTATCTTCCCTTGTGAGTAATGTGTCGGGTACATTGCCGCTGGTGATTTATAATGAACTTGACCCGGTTTGCATCACTGTGGCAAATGACATTATGCCTCTATTTGTCAGGGCTGATTCCGATATTAAGTCCTTTTCGGATCTCGCCG
Source organism: Spirochaetales bacterium (assembly GCA_031266855.1). GTDB lineage: Bacteria > Spirochaetota > Spirochaetia > DTKZ01 > DTKZ01 > JAISAF01. The sequence continues at coordinate 2,902 of JAISAF010000317.1, read as the reverse complement.
CCAAGGTCAGGGCGAATCCCGGCAAAATCATTTTCGGCGGAAATACAGGCGCTTACCCGAATATTCTGTGCCTGGGTCTGGCGGATGCAATCGGCGGCTCGTTCACCTGGGTACATACAGGCGATGATTCGCAGAATACCGCCGCTTTGCTTGGGGGGCAGGTTGATATTATCAATCAGAATTATGGACTGGCCAGGCAGTATGTCGACAACGGCGACTGGCGCGTCCTTGGCCTTTTGTCGGATGAACGCAGTCCGAATTATCCTGATATTTCCACCGCAAAGGAAGAGGGCGTCAATTTCTCAATGCCGCCGTTTTTCTATGCAATCTGGGGGACCAGGGGAACGCCCAGGGCTGTCTATGATAAATTTAACGAAGGCATTCAGGAATTGCTGAAAAATAATGAAATGATGGCATCATTAAATAAACTCGGCTTTGTCTACAACTACATGCCGCAGGATGAAGCCGCCAAATACATGAAGGATTTTCATGAAGGCATCCAGAGATTTTCTTCTCTATTTGTAAAAAAATGACTGAATTTGAGAGACAGGAAGATCGTCTCTGAAAATAGTTACTCCTCTTGCTTTCTGTTTTTTAACGGATATGAGAGCGGCATCAAATCAAAAGAGGCTTATGATATGTGGAAAAGGTTTTTACGCGAATGGGATAAAGCTGGCGGAACTACGGAATTACTGATACCGTTATTTGTGTCAGCGTGGTTTATTTATATATTTATTGATTCTTTTAAGCTGAAACAATTTGTTTCGGATGTGACAAATTCCGGCATGATGCCCAGATATGTCAGCGGTTTCGGTATGTTTTTTATGATAATTACGCTTGTGCCGGGGATTCGGCGGTTTGTAACCGGAATACGCAAACCTCTTGAAGAAAACGACGGGCAAAAAACAAAAAAAGGAGAAGAAGCTTTATGGCCGGGGTCTTTATGGTCGGGGGTGCGGAAAAATAAAGAATATGTTTCGCTTATTTTTATTCTGATTTATATACTGTTGATGACGCCGCTTGGTTTTATTATTTCAAGCGCGCTGTTTCTGTTTTTCGACATCAGTTTTGTCATGCCAAAGAAGAAGTACAAGTTCTACTGGATCGCTCTGCTGGCAGTTGTATTTCCAACGGGAATATACTTTATTTTTTATGAGGCGTTTGCCATTATGCTCCCATCCGGCATTCTCGAAAACGTACTCGAGGTAATGAGGTGAAAACATGATTGATTTAATGGTAAATGGTTTTGTCAGTATTTGGACTCCTTCCACTTTATTTTTGATGGTTTTTGGTGTGGTTATTGGTATCCTGTTCGGCGCTCTTCCCGGCATTACAATAGGACTGGCGGTAACGCTGGGCCTTACTTTAAGTTTCGGGATGGATTCGAATACCGCGTTCGCTCTGATGTTGTCTCTTTATATCGGCGGTGTCTCCGGCGGACTTATTTCCGCAATCCTGCTGAATATACCGGGGACGGCAAATTCTTTCGCCACAACCTGGGACGGGCATCCCATGGCTATGAAAGGCGAGGCTGGCAAAGCGCTTGGTACAGGCATTTTCTTTTCCTTTTTTGGGACACTTGTCGGTATAGCCGTTATGATGTTTCTTTCGATCACTGTCTCCAGCCTGGCGATAAAACTGAAACCCTTTGATTTCTTCGCCCTTTGTCTTTTTGCGCTATCGCTTGCCGCGTCACTGACAGGAAGATCTTTTGCCAAGGGCCTTGTCGCCTGCGCCATTGGTTTATCGCTCGGTTTAATTGGGGTGGCCCCAATCGACGGATTTTCAAGATTTACATTCGGTTTTACACAGCTTACGAGCGGCTTTGACATAGTACCTGCCATAGTCGGGCTTTTTGCGATTCCAGAGGTCCTCAAGGCGGGAAACGCTTTAGCAAAAGACGTGAAACGCCTGGGCGATGGCAGGATAAAAGGATTTGGGTTTTCCTTGAAGGAATTTTTCGGACAGACCAAAAATTTTCTTGTATCTTCTGTCATTGGCATTGTCATTGGGATTTTGCCTGGGATCGGCGGATCAATTTCCAACCTGCTTGCATACGGGGCAGTTAAAAACATATCGAAATATCCGGAAAAATTCGGAACGGGGATTATGGACGGCGTTGTTGCAACGGAAACCGCAAATAATGCCACCATTGGAGGCACTATGATCCCTCTGCTCTCATTAGGTATACCCGGAGACGGGACAACGGCGCTTCTTCTGGGCGCGCTCATGGTGCATGGCTTAACGCCTGGTCCGCTCTTAATGAAAACCCACCCTGATTTCTTGTATGTGATCTTTGCTTCGATGATTGTCGCTTCCGTTATGACTGTGATTATTGAGTATTTCGGCCTGAAAATATTTGTGAAGCTTCTTAATATTCCCAAATATTTTCTACTGCCTACTGTTTTTGTATTTTGCGTTGTCGGGGCGTTTACGGTCAATAACCGGATATTCGATATGTTTTCTCTATTAATATTCGGCTGTATCGGTATTATTCTCAGCCGCTGCGGATATCCCCACGCTCCCTGTATCCTTGGATTTATTCTGGGAAGACTTGTCGAAACTTACCTTCGCACCGGCCTAATGATGACAAGAGGAAGTTTCTGGCAGTTCTTCACTTCTCCGGTTGCGGCGGTGATGATGATCCTTACGGTTTTGCTTTTCGCATATCAATGCTTTAGAAATATCAGGAAATGGGGACTGAACAGGAAGGCAATTGTTCAGGAGAAAAAACTGATGCGTATCGCGGAAGACGGCTGATTTAAGAGCCTGTTCAATATTTTTATAATTTATCAGAATTTGGGCGCATTTTTGGCGCGAAGCGCCAAAAACCGGGCTTTCCGCTCCAATCTTTTGGCTGCGCCAAAAGGATTTCCGCTGCAATCCCTTGCGCCGCGCAGCG
>JAISAF010000314.1 GCA_031266855.1 Spirochaetales bacterium | reverse complement strand
CGTAAATGTTTTGGAGAATATAATCGCGCGGGAAAAGAATTTTTGAAAAGAAAAGGTTTATCTTTTTTGTTTTTATTTATAAGTGCGTGTGTATGTATATAATATGGGGGGGGGAATGCTTATAACATAAGGAGTTACGCGCGCGTTATGCGCAATATAAATTAAGTTTGTAAAAATACCGGAAATAACCATTTCGTGTTACCTGCCGGAAAGTAAAACACAGTTTCGGATAAATGTCAAGTAGCGGGATCAAAATCATGGGGAAAAATGAACCGCAAAGTCGAAAAAAGAGACGAAAGCGTAAAAACTTATTTGACTTCTTCGACTTTGTGGTTAAGATTTTGATTTAGAAGGCCTTATGTTAGCCGCTATCGCTGCGCAATGGGATTGTAGCGGAAAGCCCACAGGATTTGCATGGGCAAATCCGAGGACTTGGAGCGGAAAGCCCGGTTTTTGGCGCGTAGCGCCAAAAATGCGCCCATATAAATCCGGTGGGGAATCAATGATTTTTCGGGAGGTTTTTTCTTTTTCCTTTGGTTTTGTCCAGGCGGGAACACAGGAAGATTACGGCGAGGCCGGCGAGAATCATGAGGAAACAGAAGATTTGGCCTGTGGTGAAGTTCCAGGGGCTTACGAGAAGCTGGATGGGATTTTCGGCGGTGGAGAGGCGGATGGGGAAGCCGATGTTTTTGTCTGGTTCGCGGAAGTATTCGATGAAGAAGCGGACGAGGCCGTAGCCCGTGATGTATGCGCCGATGAGAAAGCCTTTGAAGCGCGTTCTGTTGCGGAAGATAAACCACAGCGCGAGCCATAGCACAATGCCTTCGAAAAAGGCTTCGTAGAGCTGGGAGGGGTGGCGGGGCAGATTGATCATGGCGTCGGGGCTTTGGGGCAGGGGAATGCCGGCGGCCTGGGCTACGTCCTGTACCCACTTGAGGCGGGCGGGGAGTTTTTCCGCGTGGGGGAAGATAATGCCCCAGCCGGAGTTTGTTACCCTGCCGTAGAGTTCTCCGTTTATGAAGTTTCCTAGTCTGCCAAAGGTATAGCCAAGGGGAATGGCGGCGGCGGCGAGGTCGCCCATTTCCAGGGTGGAGAGGCCCTTGCGTTTGCAGTAAAGGATGATGGCGAGGGTTCCGCCGAGAAGGCCGCCGTGGTAGCTCATGCCCTGGAGGCCGGTAAAGCGCATGTTTTCGTCGAAGGGCCAGAAGATAAGAAGGGGGTTGCGCAGATACTTGTTTGGCTGGTCCACGTCGTAGTTGTATACTATGGCGGAGAGGATGCGCGCTCCCAGGAGGAGGCCGATGATTCCCCAAAAAAACAGATTCGTTACTGTGTCTTTGGGGAGATGGAGCTTCCGCTGTTTTACCTGATAATTGAAGAGCTGGTAGGCAATGGCGAAGGCTACAAGATACATGAGTCCGTACCACCGGAAGGGGAGGCCGGGAATAATTTCCGGCTTGAGCCAGGAGGGGAAAGGTATTGCTAACAAGGGCATGATTCTGTTTTTTCCTTTATTTGTTATATTTGTTTTTCCACAATTTGTTTTTCTACAATTTTGCCCGATTCCTGGTCAAAGATAAATTTGACTTTGGTTTTGGGCTGTTTGACTTCATAATACCGGCCATGACTTTCAATGACAACTCCCGGGTACAGCGTTCCGTGTACGATTATTTCGCCGGGGAAGTGTTCCTCGAACTTTTCCCGTAAAGTCAGAAGTTCGTGATTCAGTTTTTCAATTTGTTTCATCGCTTTTAATTTTTCCGCGCGGCAGCTTTCCCGTTTTTGCTGGTCATTATTTTTTTCGGCTTCCCGCATAAGGACGTTGAGGTTCGCGCAGGATGTGTTGAGCTTTTGAATCGTTTTTTCCACGGTTTCCGCCTGATCCGCTAGAAGATAATCCTGTCCAAAGGAAATTTCCGTTTGTATGCCGCTTTGGTTTCCGAGGGAAGCGGTTTCCAGTCCCAGGCGGGATTTCACTTTTCCACCGGCAAGGAAAGCTTTGTCCGATGCAAGAGAGAGTTTTCCATTGCATTTCACCTGGCAGCGGGCGCAGGCGGTTTTAATGGTGATATTTCCTACGGACATAATAAGCGCGCGCTCCGCGAAAGCGGCGCTGATGTCTTTTTTCGAGCGTAGAACGGCTTTTCCCATGCCCTTGATGCCTTGTTCGACGGTGATGGAGCCTTCCGAGGACAGGAGCGCCGCTTCTACTCCCTGGGCGACTTTTATATCTCCCCGTGCCATGATAAAAAAACCTGTGCGTACAAAACCGGCTACACTTACCGCGCCGGAAAATTTGATATTTCCTGTTTTTGTGTCCACATCGCCGTTAATTACATGAGCTTCGGCGACGCTGATGGAGTGTTCGTCAAACTGGAGTTCTCCGTTTACTCCGGCAATAAGCAGGACGCCGTGTTCCTTTTTTTCTTCGCGCAGGTTTTCGCCTATGTGTATCGTTTCCGCGCTGGCGGCCCGTGCCGGAAGGATGGTTCCCCGTACGTCAAAGCCGTCTTTGGGCACGGTCTGCGAAGCCAGAATTTCCGCGACGGCCTGGTCTTTTTTGACTCCAATGATTGTGTGCGTGACTGTATGCGGGTTTTTGTTGTCCTCTTTTTTATTATCCCCGCCGCCGGCTTTGTCCTGTGGTACTCCGGCTAAAATGCTGAGTTGCGCGGACATTCCGTGCTGTGGCGGCTTGCCTTTCGCAAAGGAAAGATTGTTGAAGCCCCCGCCCGCCGCCGCCTTTTTTTTTAATGTTTCCAGAATGTCCGGGGTTTGCGCCTTGTGGGCAATCCCCGCCTTGTCTACCGCTGCGGTGATATCAGAAGGAGTTACGGCGCAGCCTGTACCCAGCGCGGGAATAACCGTAAGAAAAGCTTCCATACTGTCCGGCGCGATGGTTACCACGGCCTGGCCGTCCGCGTGGGGCCGTATTCGGATTTCAAAGGATTCTCCGTTTTTACGCGCTTCAAGAATTCCCGGTGTCAGCGCTTTTACGGAATTCTGTTCCTGTTTCACATTTTCACGGCAGATGAGCGGCGCGGTTTTTCCTGCCGGCGGCGGCAGGGGGCTGCCATACACATCCGTGCCGGGGGTTCCGGGTTTACCGGGTTTCAGGCTGAGTATCTGCTCGCCTTCGCTAACAAACGCGGCCATTTCCGCCGCGCTTACGGGAAACTCCGCCAGGGATTCTATTCCGGTATATGGATCCGGGGGCGCTTCCTGTGCGCTCGCGAGGTTCACGGGACTTTCGGGGTTTTCGGTCTTTCGCGCCGCCTTTGGCGCCGGCGGCGGCATGGATTTTTTCAGATTTTCCAGGGCTGCAACAGCCATAAACGTTATTTCCCAGTGTATCTCGGCCGCGCTTCCTGGCGCCGGGGGTCTGCCTTTTGCCAGAATGTAATTTTCCAGAGTTTCTTCCCCGCCTTTATAAAAGGCAAGGATATCCGCCTGGATTTTTTTCAGATTCAGACCGCCAAGACTGTTTGACTGAATAAGCTTTCCCACTTCCTTCAAGCTAAGGGCTTTTCCGCTGCCCCGCCCCTTCTTTAAAAACAGCGAGGCTTCCAGCCTGTCTTCGGATACTTTGATCTCCATGCGCGCGTCTTCGGGACGGTCTATGGGAACTTCGGCAGGCATGTTTTCCGCGACGAGGTTGCGCGCCAGAACGTAAATATCTTCGGCGGGAAGAAGCCTGGCTTCCTGATATGGAAGCGCGGCGGCGGCGGCGCGTATGATTTCCCCTGTGGGAACCGTGGCTGCCACATCCCCCGGCTTCATTTGAAGAATACAGGAATTCCTGCCGGGACTTAAAACGACCTTCCATTCATGAGCGCGGAAGGGAATAATTTCCGCCCAGTTTTTTCCACGGCGCAGAAAGCCCGCCGTAAGAGCGGTAAGTTTTCCGTTTTTTTTCTGAACACCTTTCCCGGCATACACGTATGGGTTCCCGGAATTTTTTACAGGAATAAGCGCGCCGGTAACGGATTTACCTGGTTTTCCCGGTGTAAAAGGCTGTACCTGCGCAATCAGCGCTCCTTCGGCGGCATAGCCGGTTCCCGTGATTTCAGGTTCAATATCGGCCTTGACTTTCGTAACTTTTTTTTCGATCTCGACCACCTTTTCCTTTCTGGGAGGGGCAAAAGGAATAGGCGATTTCTTTAAAACGGTTTTTTCATGCTTGATGTTTTCGACTTTATCTATATAGATGGCGGGAGGGCCCGCGGCTTCAAGAATTTTTTTGCCGTTTGCTTCCAGTTCGGGCGGAACCGGCAGTTCTTCCCAGACCGGCTTTTCCGCCACAGCCTCCTGAGGAGGGGCGCCCTTCGCGGCCGTTTGACTGATAGCCGCCTTTGCCCCCCGCAGTTTGCCTATGAAAGCTTCAAGTTCCTTTGGTAAAATTCCTTCACGGATGTTTTTTGTTTGTAAAAGCCGCAAAACGGACGCCAGCTCTATTTCCGTGGATGAATCTCCCGGCTCGAAGCGTATCTGCGCCTCAAGCCCGTCAGAAGCCAGCGAAACATCAAGTTTTCCCTGCACTATTGTTTTTGCGGCCATGATTTTCCACCGGCCGCCTTATGGTACTGATTTAAGAATTTTGGACTTTAGAAACCTGTTCTCTTTTTTTAAATGATTGATTTCTATTTGCTGGGTTTTTACGGTTTCAATCAAATCACCCATAGTTAAGGCTCCCGCCTGCATGAGTTCCTCAAGATAACCCAGTTTGGCCTCGAAATCCGATGAAGCCTCGGACTCCGCATTCTGGTAGCTTTCATCAAGGTCAACCAGCACATCCGCGCCATCCGCGTCCTCCGCGCTATCTTCGGATTGAATAATTTTATCCGCGATGCGGTAAATGGCCTGTGCCAGAACCGACTGCGGCTTATAGAGGATAATGGGCAGACGCGAACGCAGCGCCGTGTCCTGAAGATCGTCGCGGTAAATGATACCCAGATGTTCCATATCAATGTCGAGGTACTGCTGGCAGGACCTCCGCAGTTTATTCGCCTTCTCCGTATCGTCAGGATTTTCCAGCATATTCAGGATAAGCCGCGGATGAAAACGCGCCGCGCGCCCCAGGTACGCCGTATAGGTATCCTGATCCGCGCTTTTAATGTGTTCCAGCAGTTTCGGGATATAGACCCGCTGCAAAGCCGTTCCGTCCCTTTTGAGCCTGTCAAGAAAATCCGCGGCGGCGCTGTCCTTTTTTACCGCCATGGTAATCTGGCGGAACGCGATATTTTTTAAAAAAAGATAGGCGTTCACCGTTGCCGTCGGCGTCGGCGTTGTAATAATAATACCCTTATTTGACATCAGAAAAAAATCCAGAATATTGAAATTCGTTCCCGCCCCCAGATCCAGAATCAGATAATCCATTTCCAGACCCATAAGCCTGCGCACGATCCTGTTCCGCTGCCCCGCCTGGAGATTCGCGATTCCCGGAATCTCCGCGTCGCCCGGAATAAAAAAAAGATTCTCGTAATCGGTTTCACTTACGATTTCCTCAAACGAAGAGTTAGGCGCACTCAAATAGGTGCCAATGCCGCGGCTCGGCGAAGGCGTTCCCAGAATCAGATGGAGGTTGGATCCCCCCAAATCGAGATCGGCAAGGCAAACCCTCTTCCCCGCCTGACCCAAAGCTATCGACAGGTTGGCGGCAATAAGGGACTTCCCGACCCCGCCTTTTCCGCTGGCAATGGGAATTATGTGCATTTTGAATCCTCCCCGCGCGGCAAAAGCAAATACAGCAGAAACAGCGCGTCGACGCTCATGATGAAAAGCGGAACCGCAAGTCCTACCGAAAACTCCGGCGCTGAAAAAAAACCACGCCCCAGCACATGACCAATGACAATGACAAGCGCTGGCAGAATTCCCATAAAAGTAAATACCGCTGTAATTCCGCGCAACCTGAAAAACCGCCCCGGCATATATCCGCATAAAAAAAACAACAAAGCCGTACACATCTGACCCGAACCCAGCCACAAGAGCAGAAGATGTACCGGAAGATTCAGCGACGGATTCACCAGCGCGGAAACCAGTTCAAAAATAAAAAAAAACCGGCCCGTTTCCCATACCGCGCCCGCGTAAAAAACAAGAACATGAATACGACCCATACCCTAATCCTACGGGCAAACCCGGCAATGGTCAAGGCCGCCGAACACTAAGGCAGCGGCAATTATTTTTTTGGGCGCATTTTTTTGCCCGCAGCCGGGCAAAAAAACCGGGCTTTCCGCTTCAATCTTTTTTACCGCTTCGCGGTAAAAAAGGATTTCCGCTGCAATCCCTTGTGCACCTACGGGCTAACTGTAGCCTTTTTTTGCAAGGCAGGAGCCTTGCTTTTCGTGCGGCGTAGTCTGGAGACTACGCCGAGCGGAGTAAAAAAGGAGTTCCGCTACAATCCCCTTGCGCACGCATAGCGGCTAACTGTTGCTGTAAAAGCAAATCCGAACCTGCGTTATGCGCACCATGAACGTATTCTATTTTTATTTCCGCATTAGAAAAAAAATCACTACAAAGTCGAAGAAGGAAAATAAGTATAAGGAATATTTCAGCTCTCGATCTTCGACTTATTTGACTTTGCGGCTAAAATTTCTTCCAAAACATTAGGGGAACCTGTAAAACTTTTTATTGCCGGTATTATTCACGGGAAAAAAAACTGGAAATTACGAATTGAAAGTTTTTAGTAGTCTGATTACACTACAAAAATGGATATATCAAAAAGAAATCTAACCGCTCAGTCGCGGAAGTTAAATAAGTATAAAAAATATTTCAACTCTTCTTCTTCGACTTTGCGGTTAAAATTTCTTTCAATGATGCGGGAGCGGGAAAATGAATAAACTACGGGATGAATTTACGGAGAGGCTGTTTATTGACGGTGGAATAGAAAAAGGTATGCGGGTTTTGGATGCGGGATGCGGTTCAGGCGATGTAAGCATTATGGCGGCAGAACTGATGGGTAACAGCG
>JAISAF010000288.1 GCA_031266855.1 Spirochaetales bacterium | reverse complement strand
CCCTTGCGCCCCACGGGCTTTCCGGGTTTTGGAACAGGCTCACTTAATACACGTGAAAGCACTGTACTCTGATGAAATTGGTAGCTGTGAAATCAATACACGCTGAGCTGCGGAATTTTTTCCGCGCTCTGCCTCTTTCGCGGGGAGAGAAAATCCTTGTCGCGGTTTCCGGCGGGCCGGATAGTACGGCTCTTGCTGTGGGGCTTGCGGATTTGCGGGAGGAGCTGGGTTTCGGTTTGGGGCTGGCTTACTATGATCACGGGCTGCGTTCCGATCGGGAGGCGCGGGAGGAGGGGGCTTTTGTCCGCGCCCTGGGGGAAAGCCTGGGTGCGCCTGTTGAAACGGGCGGGGCCGGGGCGGGTTTTTTGCGGGACACCGCCGCGCGGGAGAAAAAAAGCCTTGAGGCCCTCGCACGGGGGTTCCGCTATGCTTTTCTTTATGAGGCGGCGCGGCGGCTTTCCTGTGGTTTTATCGCGCTGGGTCATACCCGCACGGACAGGATCGAGACTCAGATTTTCCGTTTTTTCCAGGGTTCCGCGCCGAAGGCTTTGGGCGGGATTCCTTCAAGGCGCGGGCGGGTGATACGTCCCCTGCTTGGTGTGGAAAGGAGCTGTATTACCGCATTTCTTGAATCCAGGGGCCAAGGGTTCTGTATGGATGCTTCAAACCAGGATACGGCTTTTTTGCGTAATCATGTGCGCCAGCGCCTGGTTCCTGCTGTGGCGGAAGTTTTTCCTGGTTTCGCGAGGGCGCTGGACGCTGTGGCGGAAAAATCCCGCCTGTATGGGGATTTTGTGAAAAAATCCCTGGCTGGGAAAAACCCCTGGAAGGCTTCGGGTGGCGGCTGGGAGTGTTCTTTCGAGGAATTTATGGAGCTTCATCCTCTTCTTCGGATCGAGTCGGTGTATGGTCTTTTCTCGCGGGGTTTCGCGGCGCGGGGGGAGAAGAGAATCCCGTATTCATTTCTGCGGCCTCTTCTGCGGCCCCCGGCGCGGAAGACGGAGGGCGTCATTCTTCAGGGCAGGGGGCTTGTTGTGCGGTTGCGCAAAGGCAGACTGATTGCTGAAAAGGATATTGTATTAAACCAAAAAAAAGGTTATTTTTATCATATAAATGGTAATCTGGATTTCTGTATCGCGGGACAGATGCGTGTAAAAACAGAGGAAGTCCTTCCGGTTTCTACTGGCATGGGGGCTGAAAATGATATTTTTTCCATGGATAAGGGCGGGGGGCTTTTTTTGCGTTCCCGCCGGCCGGGTGATGTCATTTTTGCCCCGGGTGGCCGGAAGACGCTGAATAAACTGTTTTCCGCGTGGAAGCTCGCGGAAGACCTGCGGGACCTGGTTCCCCTTGTTCAGAAAAATGGGAAGATTCTGGCTGTACTGGCCGCTCCCTTTGGAGGAAAAACTCTGCGTCTGCCCGATAAGGAGAGCGGGACTGGAGAGAAACTCTTCCGCATCCGGATTCATAAAATTGGAGAGGAAAGTGAACAGACCAAATAATCCGAATGATCCGAAAAATCCCGATCCGCGCTTTAACTTCGGGAATAACCGTTTCGCGTTGATTTTTCTTGTTGTGCTGATGACTATGTTCATCGTCTTTTTCTTTTTTAGTGACAAGAGCGTGGAAAATGAGATTGCCTATTCCGAGTTCCTTCAGTATGTCGATAACGGCGATGTGCGGGAGGTGAAAATTGTTGATCAGTCCGAAATCCAGGGCAGGATAAGCAGCCGTAATGGGGAACTTTCCGCCTTTAAGACGAATATCCCTTACTACGATGGGGAGCTTATTCCGAAACTGAGGCAAAAGAACGTCCTGGTTTCCGGCGGCATAAAGGCGGTTTCGCCTATGCGGATTATTATTGATTTTATTCCCTGGTTTATCGGGTTCTTTTTTATCTGGTTTATGTTCCGCCAGCTTCAGGGCGGGGGGAACAAGGCGTTTTCCTTTGGAAGAAGCCGCGCGAAGCGTTATACGGGGGATGGCAGGAAAACAATGTTTGCCGATGTGGCGGGTCAGAAGGAGGCGAAGTACGAGCTTCAGGAAGTTGTTGAGTTTTTGAAGAATTCGGAAAAGTTTACGAAGATGGGCGCGAAAATTCCCAAGGGCGTACTTCTTGTGGGTATGCCGGGAACGGGGAAAACCCTTCTTGCCAAGGCCTGCGCCGGTGAGGCGAATGTTCCTTTTTTCCACATGTCAGGCTCGGATTTTGTGGAGATGTTCGTTGGTGTGGGCGCGAGCCGGGTGCGCGATCTTTTTGAACAGGGCAGGCGGAACGCTCCCTGTATTCTTTTTATTGACGAGCTTGACGCGGTAGGCCGCACACGGGGCGCGGGTTACGGCGGCGGTCACGATGAGCGGGAACAGACCTTGAACCAGATGCTGGTGGAGATGGATGGGTTCGATACAAAGGACGCGGTTATTATTCTGGCTGCCACGAACAGGCCGGATGTTCTTGATCCCGCTCTTTTGCGGCCTGGCCGTTTTGACCGGCAGGTTGTGGTCGATATGCCCGACATCCAGGAGCGGGAGGCGATTCTGAAGATTCACTGTTCCAGGATACCTTTGAATCCGGCGGTGGATGTAACGCGTCTTGCGCGCGCCACGCCGGGAACATCGGGTGCGGATCTCGCGAACATGGTAAACGAGGCGGCTTTATTCGCGGCGCGCAAGGACAAGGCTTCTGTCGAGATGGATGATTTCGAGGAAGCGAGGGATAAGATTCTTCTGGGGGTCGCGCGTAAGTCGCGGGTTATTCTGCCGAAGGAAAAGAAGATGACCGCTATCCATGAGTCCGGCCATTCGCTTTTGCATTATTACCTGCCGAACTCCGATCCCCTGCACAAGGTGACGATTATTCCCCACGGCCGCGCTTTGGGGCTGTCAATGTCCCTGCCGGAGAACGACGCCTACTCGCGTTCAAAAGGCTGGCTGGAGGATTACATCCGTGTGCTTCTGGGGGGCTATGTCGCGGAAAAACTTGTCTATAACGAAACGACAACGGGAACGAAGAACGATATTGAGCGCGCTACCGAAACGGCGCGTAAGATGGTGTGCGAGTGGGGAATGAGTTCGGATATAGGGCCAATCGCTTTTGGGCAGGAGGACGAACCCATTTTCCTTGGCAAGGAAATCGCCCGGCACCGGGATTACTCCGAGGGAACCGCCCAGGCGATAGACGCGGCGGTTCACAAAATCATTGATGGGGCTTTGTGCGATGTCAGGAATATCCTTACCACGCACCGGGACCAGCTTGAGTGCCTCGCGGAAGCCCTGGTTGAACGGGAAACTCTTGATGATGATGAGATACGCGCTCTTTTCGGATTCCCGCCACGGCAGGGAAGCGGAACTGCCCCGGCGGGGGGCGGCGCTGCGTAAATATACGGGGGCAGCCGTGGGGAAAAAGTTTTTTTTGAGTATACTCCTGTTCGGTTTCGCGCTTACAGTCCCACGGATTTTTGCCGACAGCCGCGTGGCGCGGCTGTATTTTGAGGAAGGCCGCAAACGCGCCGAGGCGGGTTCCCGGCAGGACGCGCTTGGGCTTACGGCTTCGGCGCTTGTTTTCCGTCCCGATTATTCTGATGCTCTTTTTTTGAAAAGCACGCTTCTCGCGCAGGAGCGGGAAACCCGGATACCGGCTCTGGAAGCGGCGCGCGGGGCGGTGGAGGCTGATACCTGGGAGTTTTATTCATCACGGGATGGCCGTATACATCTGTGCCGCCTTCTTGCGGATATGCGTTTCTACAGGGAGGCGCTTGATTTTCTGGATGGAGACGGGCTTTCTGTTGCCGCTTCTCCTGGCGCCGTTTCTCCTAATGCCGAAGAGTACGGGATTCGGTTGCGCTGTTACCGGGGGCTGGGTGAGGAAAAAAAACTGCGCCAGACGCTGGCCGCGGCGCTGGCGGCGTTTCCCAATGAAGCTGTTTTCCTTGAGTTTTTTTTCAATATTTCCGATCCCCTGCTGCCTGAAACCGTGCGGCGGTTTGAGCTTGTACGGCTGGAGCCGGAAAAGCACCTCCCGGCTATCGCGGCCTATATTCGATCCGCGGGGGATTCAGACATCGCACTGCGCCTCGCCTGGGATTACTTCCGCGCGGGCGGGAACGATCCCGCTGTTTCCTGCCTTCTTATCGAAAAAGACCTTGTTGATCCGGCGCGGGAAATAGAGCGTTTTGTTTCCTTTGGCGGCCTTGGCAGGATGGAACTGCTGAGGAAACTTTCTACCGCCCTGCGGACGCGGTATCCCGCGCTGCTGGCGGAGGCTCTTTCGGCTTTTTCGGGGACGGTGATTCTTGATGAGGATGGCGACGGTATTCCTGAGGAGGAGTTTCTTGTCGAGGCGGGGAAGCCTGTCCGGTGGAAAATCGACGCAGACCAGGACGGGCTTGACGAGGTGATTCTGGATTTCTCGCAAAGTACGCTTCTTCCTTCCCAGGCCGCTTACCGGGATCCGGGCGCGGGTATGATGTGCATGTATGCCGTATATCCTTATGTGGAGGAAGCCTTATATTACGAGAGTCCGTACCCGGAGCTTCCTGATGCCGCGCGGCGGACGCTGCGCAGCCGCGCGCTTCCCGGGTTTCTGGCCCTGCCCCTTATTTCGGACTGGACGCCCCCGTCGGCGGAAAATCCTTCCTGGCTGAATTACCGGCTGAACAGGGATTTTGCCCTGCTTCCCCGTGAACAGGTGGAAAACTTCGCCTATATGTACGAAGAGCGGAATTCCCGCGAGCCGGATTATACGCGGATTGTTTCGCTGCATGAGGGCAAAATCCGGCAGATCGACATAGTCTGGAGTAAAGGGGAAGAAAGCATTGTTCTTCACCGGATTATTTTCCAGGACGGAAAGTTTGTCCGCGGTCTGCGCGACCTTGACCGGGACGGAATTTTCGATGTGCGGGAATCCTATGATGAGCTGGGCGGGCTGCGTGATGTCCTTGTTGATACTACGGGCGACGGCAAACCGGATTATGCCGAGTCCTTTCTTCCCCACATACTCGGCTGGGATACGGACGGCGATGGGCGTATTGATGCCCGTGAAGTCCGCGAAGCCGCAGGCATGAGTTTGCGCGAATATTACGGAGGCGCTGAATAATGAAGAAATCCGCGATCCTGAGAATCTGTTCAAAAACCATTTTGAAATTCAGAATTTGGGCGCATTTTTTGCGGTCAGGGAATTTGCGCCGCAAATTCCCTGACCGCAAAAAACCGGGCTTTCCGCTTCAATCTTTTGGCTACGCCAAAAGGATTTCCGCTGCAATCCCTTGCGCAGCGGCAGTTCAGAATAAGGCCCTGGAATTGCCGGGAAGCAATTCCGGGGGTCTGCGATTGCCACAGGCAATCGCAGACGGACAACCCGGCGTACGCGATTTTACTGCCCGCCCATGCGTCCCTGGCTGGTCACGAATTTGCATTCGCAAATTCGTTGCTCGCCCATGCGTCCTGGCTGGTCACGAATTCGCATTCGGAAATCCGCTGTCCGCCGCTGGGCGCGCGCCAGGGATTCCGGGGGCGCGGCGAGCGCCCACTAAAATCCATACCTATCGGAAAGCGACCGTCTTCGGGCGCATTGAAGCGGAAAGCCCACAGGATTTGCATTGGCAAATCCGAGGACTTGAAGCGGAAAGCCCGGTTTCCGGCGCGAAGCGCCGGGGAGGCGCCAAAATTCCGAACCGGAGTAAAATTACAAATTGGTTTCGGGAGAGGCTTCTTATCCTTGCCGCGGCTGTTTTGGTTTCCTGTGAGACTGGCGGGCCTGTGAACGTGGAGACGAAAACCCTGGACATGATAACATACAAGGAGATAAACCGCTATATTGAGGAGGACTCTCCTACAAAAGCGTATCAGTGGATTTACGGCATGCGCGCGCAAACCCCGTCCATTCTGCCGGCCGAAGACTTGAACTACCTGGAGGAAGCGGCTGGGGACAAGCTGCTTGAGCTGTTCCAGAAAGCCGTGGCGGAAAAAAAGTACGACAAGGCGGAAGCATGGCTTCTTTCCATGAAAAACCTGCAAATCCTGCCGGAGGATTTTGACTGGGATTTGACGAAACTTTTATTCCAGCGCGCGGAGGAATACCGTGGCTCCGGTAATGAGGTTTTGGCCCTGTACACCTTTCTGCAAATCGAGGATTACAGCGGGCTTTCCGAAGACGAGCTGGAGGTCTATGCGGATATTTCCGCGCATGTGAACAACAGTTCCGCGATTAACCGGATTGAGGAAATTCTCCAGGCGCGGGGACTGTCTTTGGGGGAAGGGAAAAAAGCCGCGGCAGCGAAAATAACGCCGCTTGGGGATATGCTTGCGGGTACGGTAACGATTTGGGTAAACAGGGGCATACGCCTTGAACGGGGCATGGGCCTGCCGGACAGGGTTATCGGCAGCGGTTTTTTTATTGATCCCCGCGGCTACCTGCTGACGAATCACCATGTCATAGCCAGCGAGGTTGATCCCAAGTACGAAGGTTATTCGCGGCTGTATGTCCGGCCCTCGGATCATCCTGAGGACAGAATTCCCGCGAAGGTTGTAGGCTACTCCCGTATATTTGACCTGGCTCTTTTGAAGGCCGAAATAACGCCGGACTTCGTTTTCGGCGTGACGGATGTGAAACAGCTCCAGGTGGGAACGCGCATTTTCGCAATCGGTTCGCCTGTGGGGCTGGAGAAGACGATAACGGCGGGCATTATTTCCGCTACCTCGCGGCGGTTTTTCCAGCAGATGGGAGACGCGATGCAGATGGATGTGCCGGTGAATCCGGGGAACTCCGGCGGGCCCCTTGTCGATGAGGCGGGCCGTCTTGTGGGAGTTGTCTTCGCGGGACTTGAGCAGTTCGAGGGTATTAACTTTGCCATTCCCGGCTACTGGCTTCTGAAATTCCTTCCCAGCCTGTATAAGGAAGGGGAGATTGTCCACTCGTGGATTGGCCTGTCGGTTTTTGAGTCAAAACGGGAGCTGGAGGTATTGTATACCGTTCCCGGTTCCCCCGCCAGGGAAGCGGGTATTGTTCCCGGAGACAGGATTCTGAAAATTGACTCCATACCAGTACAGACTATACGCGATGCCCAGGATATTCTTCTTTCCCTGGAGCCGGAAACCCTTATTCCTGTTACCATTTCCCGGGGCGGAGGGGAAATGGTTGTCCGTATCGCCCTGGGCACGCGGCCTTACAGCCCCCTGGAAAAACCGATTGCCTTCGAGGCACGGGAAAATCTGTTCCCGCCCCTTTTCGGTTTCAGCGCCCGCAGAATTTCCTCCGGTTTCTTTTCCACCGACTATACCGTGGAAAGAGTGTATCCCGGTTCTGTAGCCGACGAAACAGGTATTTCCGAAAACGATCCGTTTACGCTGCACAACTGGAATGTCGACACCGAACGGCGAATCGTCCTGATGCAGATCGCCATTAAACAACGCAAGGCGGGATTCCTGGAAGGAGGCATACAGCTCGGCGCGTACCTTGAGCCTAACAACTTTATATGAAAAAAGATTCCATACGCAATTTCTGCATTATTGCCCACATTGATCATGGTAAATCAACGCTTGCCGACCGTTTTATCCAGAAAGCCCACGTCGTATCCGAGCGGGAATTTAAGGACCAGATGCTCGACAGTATGGACATTGAACGGGAGCGGGGCATCACAATAAAATCCACAGCCATAACGATACCCTACACGGCGAAGGACGGAAAGGAATATATCCTGAACCTGGTGGACACACCGGGGCATGTGGATTTTTCCTACGAAGTATCGCGGGCCATTTCCTCCTGCGAAGGCGCGCTTCTCCTGATCGACGCGACCCAGGGAGTAGAGGCCCAAACCCTGTCCAACATGTATATGGCGCTGGAACATAATCTGGAAATTCTGCCCGTCATTAACAAGATAGATCTTCCGGCTGCCGATGTGCACAACGTAAAACGCCAGATCGATCATGACCTGGGGCTTGATTCGTCAGCCGCGATTTCCGTTTCCGCGAAACTGGGCACGGGCATTGACGAACTTCTGGAAGCGATTGTTGTACGCATACCGCCTCCCGCCGGCGGCGGGGAACACCCTCTTGAAGCGCTGATTTTCGATTCGCACTACGATCCCTACCGCGGCGTTATCGTTCATATCCGTATTTTTGAAGGCATTCTGGAAACCGGCCAGGAAATCATGTTTTTTTCCAACAAGGCGGTTTACCGGGTGGAGGAAGCGGGAATTTTCCGCATGGGGCTGCAAAAGGCCAGCCGGCTTGAAGCCGGGGAAGTAGGGTATATTATCGCGGGCATTAAAACTGTCTCCGATATCCGCGTTGGCGATACCATTACCCTTGCCGAAAACCCCTGCACGGCGGCCCTTCCCGGTTTCCGCGATGTCAAGCCGGTAGTGTTCTCCTCCATCTATCCCGTGGACGCCAACGATTATAATGAACTTTCGCAGGCAATGGAAAAACTCAAACTCAACGACGCCTCGCTCGTGTACGAAAAGGATTCCTCCGCGGCTCTGGGTTTCGGTTTCCGCTGCGGCTTTCTGGGACTTCTGCATCTTGAGGTTGTACAGGAACGGCTGGAACGGGAGTTCGGACTTTCCCTGGTGCTGACAGCGCCCTCGGTACAGTACAAAATCCGCCTGCGCGGCGGAGCCGGTCTTATCGTGGACAACCCCTCAGGATATCCCGAACAGGAAAAAATCGAATGCTCCGAAGAACCCTACATCAGAGCCGCGATTATCTCACCAGCGCTGTACCTGGGCCCCATCATAAGCCTGTGCATGGACAAACGCGGCGTACAAAAGGATCTGCGCTACCTTGACGAGAAGCGGGTGGAGCTTATCTACGAAATGCCACTCGCGGAAGTGCTATTCGACTTTTATGACAAACTCAAATCAATAAGCCGCGGCTACGCCTCCTTTGATTACGAACTTACCGGCTACAAGGACAGCGACCTCGTGCGCCTTGACATCCTTCTGAACGGCAAACCCGTGGACGCTCTTTCCCAGCTCGTCTTCCGAAAAAACGCCGCCTCCCGGGCCCGCATTATCTGTAAAAGACTCCGCGACGAAATCCCCCGCCACCAGTTCAAAATTCCCATCCAGGGAGCCATCGGCAGTCAGATTATCGCGCGCGAAACCATCTCGCCCGTGCGCAAGGATGTCCTTGCCAAATGTTACGGCGGGGATATTACCCGAAAACGCAAACTCCTGGAAAAGCAGAAAGAAGGCAAGAAGCGGATGAAAACCGTAGGCAACGTGGAACTGCCCCAGTCGGCCTTCCTGGCCGTCCTGAAAACCGATGAAGATTGAGGGGGCGCATTTTTTTGCCCGCCTTGAGCGGGCAAAAAAACCGGGCTTTCCGCTCCAAGTCCTCGGATTTGCTTATGCAAATCCTGCGGGCTTTCCGCTGCAATCCCTTGCGCGGCGGCCAAACCCCGGAATTGCCTTACGGCAATTCCGGGCGTGTACCCGAGGCGCGATTTTGCCTCTGGCAAAATCGCGTGATGCGTCGGCC
>JAISAF010000243.1 GCA_031266855.1 Spirochaetales bacterium | reverse complement strand
TATGAATGAAAAAGCATTTGAATACAATTATCGTATGTTTATCCGTAATAATATGCGTAAGCATTTTTTCCGCAAGTATTATCGCCTTAAAAACAGCGCAGAATGATTATATTCTTGTAACCGGATCGGCGACAAAATCATTTGTTTCCGACCTTATTGTCTGGAGAGGTTCTTTTTCCAAAAAGGCTGTCACTACGAAAGAAGCCTACGATAAATTAAAAAATGACACAGCCGCGGTAAAACAATATCTTGTCAATAAGGGTGTTGATGAAAAGGATATAGTATTTTCATCTATAAGGATGAATGAAAATCGTGAAACTGAATATAATCAGGAGGGCAGAATCACGGGAATAATTTTTACCGGATACACGCTTGTTCAGGGAATAACAATAGAATCCGCCGATGTCGATAAAATCGAAAAAATATCCCGCGATGTTACTGAATTAATTGACCTGGGAGTGGAATTCCACTCAATGCCGCCGGAGTATTATTATACCAAACTGGATGAATTAAAATTGGATTTAATCGCGAAATCAGCGGAGAATACAAGAATACGGGCTGAAACAATAGTAAACGAATCCGGCGCGAAGATTTCAAAATTACGGTCAGCCAGCCTTGGCGTTTTTCAAATAACACCGGAGAACTCATCAACGGATAGTTATAGTTATGAAGGCTTCTATGATGTTTCATCGAAGAATAAAACAGCTTTTATAACTACGCGGCTGGAATATTTATTAAAATAACAGGAGCTATTCGTAACCTTACGTTTCCGAACAGCTTCCGGGAACAGTTTCGGTATCAACCACTCCCGCCGCGGAGCGGCTAAACCTGACCCGCAATTCGGAGGAGATGATTATACTGTACCGCAAAGTCGAAAATTGGCAAGGCCGGAGAAGCAAGAAAAAGGAAAGTCAAAAAAACTTATTTTACTTTTTCGACTTTGCGGTTAAAAAATTCTGCGGGTCAAGTTTAAGGCCGCGCAAGGGATTGAAGCGGAAAGCCCACAGGAAGCGCATAGGCGCTTCCGAGGACTTGTAGCGGAAAGCCCGGTTTCCAGCGCGAAGCGCTGGAAATGCGCCCAAATCCGAATTACAAATGAATTTTTGAACAGGCTCTTATAGGTTCCCTTTATTCTTTACTTCTTCTTACTTTTTCGGCTTCGCGGTGATTGTTTTCTTCAAAACATGCTGTCGGCGCCTCTTTGCTTTTTTCCGCGCACGGGCTATACTAGTCGCAATCATGCGGGAAGAAAAAACGCTCCGCGCCGGGCAGCCTGGCATCACCGTGCGGGATCTCCATGTACGCTACGGACAGTATGAAATCCTTGCCGGTATAAACTTTACCGTCCCAATGGGGGATTTCCTTGCCATCGCGGGGCCGAACGGATCGGGAAAGACGACTCTGGTCAAGGCTCTGGCTGGTCTGCTGCCCGTGGCAAAGGGGGAAATCATTTTCAGTCCTGGTATCAGGCTGGGCTATCTGCCGCAAAAGACCGCCTACGCCGATCCCCGGTTCCCGGCTACGGTATGGGAAGTAATCGCCTCCGGCCTGGCCGCGCGGAATATATTCCCCCGCGCTCTTACTCCCCACGACAGGGAACAGATCGGCGACGCGCTGAACCTCCTGCAAATCGAAGACCTCGCGGGCAGGAGGATCGGCATGCTCTCCGGGGGCCAGCAGCAGCGCGTTCATCTGGCGCGGGCAATGGTGGACAATCCTTCGCTCCTCATTCTGGACGAACCGACCGGGGCGCTGGACCCGCACTCGCGGGAATGCTTTTATTCCACTCTCGTCCACTTAAACCGGCAGCACGGGGTCGGCATCATCATCGTTACCCACGATGTCAGCGCCATTGGCGAGTACGCCGCGTCGGTTCTGTACCTGGACAGGAAAGTGCTTTTTCACGGTTCCCCGGCGGATTTCGAGGCGGACGCGGCAATGGAGCATTATTTTGGCCTGCACCAGCGGCACGAACCTCACGACCACCACAGGGCCTTATAATGTTTTTCAGCATGCTGGGCTATGCCTTTGTACAGCGCGCCCTTATCTCAGGAATCTTTATCGCCCTCTCCTGCGCGGCTTTAGGCTGCTTCCTTGTGCTGCGCAGATTTTCCATGATCGGTGACGGCCTTGCCCATACAGGTTTTGCCGCCGTAGCCCTGGCCCTTGTCATCGGCGCTTCTCCCCTGGCCGTAGCCATTCCCTTTGTAATGCTTATGTCGCTGGGCATACTCAGGTTAGGCGGAAAAACAACGCTCTACGGCGAAACCGCCATCGGCCTTGTCTCCTCCCTCGCTATGGCCGCCGGTATTCTCCTGGCAAGTCTGGGAGGCGGTTTCAGCGTTGACCTGTACAGTTACCTTTTCGGAAGCATCCTCGCCATCAAGGAAAGCGAACTGATCCTTTCGATAGTCCTGTCCACCGTGGTTATCCTTATTATAAAAATCTTCTACCGCTATCTCTTCTCCATTACCTACGACGAGGAGTTCGCGAAGGTCTCTGGAATCAGGACAGGCCTCGTGGAAAAAATCCTTATTCTTCTTACCGCGCTCACCGTCGTTCTGGGCATGCGCGTAGTCGGAACGCTTCTGGTCTCAAGCCTCATCATCTTCCCCGCCGTAACCGCCCTCCAGCTCTCCAAAGGCTTTCGCGCCACCATCCTCATCGCGATGGCCTGCGGCGTTATCTCCGTAAGCGCCGGCATCATCGCATCCTTCCATCTCGATCTTCCCACCGGAGCGACAATCGTCGTCGTAAATTTTCTGCTTTTCGTCGCGGCCTTTATATACGGCAGAATGCGGAATTAGGCGCAAGGCTTTCAACACGTATTTCTTTCAATTATGCCCATGGCGCCTCCCCGGCGCGAAGCGCCGGGGCCGGGCTTTCCGCTCCAAGTCCTCGGAATTGCCAATGCAATTCCTGTGGGCTTTCCGCTACAATCCCTGGCGCGCGCACCAGCGGGCCTTTCGCGCTTCGCGCACCAGCATGCTTTGACGAAAAAATTCACCGCTAAGTCGAAAAAGTTAAACAGAGCTGCTTTAGAAACCTCAGTTTCTAAAGCAGCCACGGGAACAGTCTCAATATAAATTTCAATATAAAAATGACGGCGTGGCGCATAACGAAAACGCGAAACCCGCGTCTTCCGTTATGCAAAATACGCAAAACGGCGCGCGGATAGCGTCCGCTTCCCTGCTGCCGCTCGCGGAACTATGGGCGCACCAGCCGGAAGCCAATGACGCGGACCCTGCTCGACGGAGTGAGGAGGAGCCGGTAGGCTGAACGGAGGATCGGCGCACCGCTCTCCCACGACCCGCCGCGTGCTACGCGGCTGGACCCGGAGGCCGCCCCTGTAGGATCCGTCTGGGCGCCAGCCGCATAGTCCCCATACCGGTCCCAGCACCACTCCCATACATTGCCGTGCATATCGTACAGGCCCCAGGCGTTGGCCTGCTTCTGCCCCATAGGATGAGTCTTATTCCCGCTGTTATCCTTATACCATCCGGCATTGTCCACGGAATTGCCGCTCGAATACGGCGATGTTGTCCCCGCGCGGCAGGCGTACTCCCATTCCGCCTCGGTCGGCAGCCGGTACCCGTTTGCGTTCCGGTTCCATGCCACCCCCCGGTTATCCCCGCTGCCGCTTATCGTGTACGCGGGAGTAAGCTTCTGCATAACGCTCAGCCTGTTGCAGTATTCGATGGCGTCAAACCAGCTTACATTTTCCACCGGCAGACTGCCCCCCTTAAACTCGCTGGGATTCGTCCCCATCACGTCCTGGTATTCCTTCTGCGTTACTTCGTACGGGCTCATGGAAAAATCCGACACCCTTACCTGGTGCTGCCTTTCATTATGCTCACGATTACGCTCCGAAGCCGGGCTACCCATCGCAAACGTCCCGCCGGGTATCCGTACCATGACCATGAAACGGCTATACCCGTTCCTATCATATCCGTCTTTATTATATCCGTCCCTGTCATATCCATCCCTGTCCTGCCCCGCGTAGTTGTACCCACATCCGTCATATCCGCCTTTGTCATATCCGTCTATACCATATCCGTCCTGCGTATACCCGGAGGCCTCAACCATGGAAATTCTGATATACCCGGCGTTTGCCGCGCTGTCAACAGCTACCGCGTTTACATGAGTTATCGTTATCTTCAGCGTATCGCTGATGTCGTTTACCTTAACATCCTGAAAGGTACAGAACCCAGCCGCGTTCTTCGGCGCGGTATACGCGCTGCCCTCAAATTCATTCCGTAAGCTTACCGTGGCGGAACCAATCCGCTTTCCCCTGTCATTCGTAAGTACCGCCTGAACCGCGAATGTCCGTCCCGTTCCCTGTTCCCATTTGTCAAAACCCCAGGAAACCCTCGTCGTTTTATCCGAAGCCTGTATACCCTCCACAGGTCTTACCGCGTAGTCCCTGCCCGCGGCGTTTACCGTATCAAGCTGCCCCTGGATCCTGTCCAGCCCCTCATTAATGCTGTCGAACCCCTGCCGCATGGATCCAAGACCGTCAAGAATATTGCGCATTACATTAAGACTGCTCCCCACGCCCGTAGTGGCTATGCGGAAGCGTAAATTTACGGTTTCCTTCTGAAAGTCCACCCCGCCGGCCTGTGTCAGATCCGGTTCGTAGATAATTTCAAAGGGCGGGTGCGCCTCGTAAAAGTTTTCCGTTTCGTGCAGCAGGGCGATTAATTCCCGCTGTTTTGCGAACAGCGCTTTCTGCTGGTCCATAAGAACTTTCTTCTGGTCAAGTAAATACGCCTGCTGTTTACGGATTGCCTCCCCCTGCGCCCTGTATGCGGCGATTTCATTCCGCGCGTCAGCGCCGATGTTGCCGGTATACACAGGAACGGCTAATTCGGGAATAGTTACTTCCGGCGCGGTAAATACCGCGGCCTGGTACGCCGCCAGCCTGCCCGCTGTTTCCAGCAGGGAAGGATCCAGGGCCTGGGCCTGGTACAGGTAGGACATTGCCTCGATGGTTGTTTGGGGTGTGGAGGCGGCCCTTTGCGCGGTAATGCCTTTTGCCAGGGCGGTTTCCGCAGCCACGGTTTTTTCCTCCATACCGTATAAAAGTTTTTTGCCTTCTTCGGTCAGGATTATTCTCATTTGGGAAAGAATGTCCGCGGCGGCGTCCTTTACCGCCGTCGAGCGCTCGATTCCCGCGACGCTGGCCGCGGCGGTATGGGATGCCCTGCGTTCATTCGTCGCCAGTTCCGTAACGGCAAGCTGGAGGGAATAGCCTCCTGTCCGTATTTTTATCAGCTCGCCTGTCAGGACAAAATCAGCGCCGGTTGTTTCGCCTATTTTTTTATCGGCACTGTCTTTGGTAACGCCAGCCGCCGCCACCTGCTCGGCTATTACCCTGTCAAGGTTCTGCCGGTCGATAATCGTCATGGCTGTTACCCGGTTCAGGTCGCTGGTCAGGACGCCCTGTACAAAACTGGTAAGGTACTGCTCCTCCTTTTGCAGCCCCATGGCCGCGGGCTGCAAAAACGGCAAGCGTAATCCCCCTGCCGCCGTCCCCCACAAAACGGGGAGCTTTCGCCGGTTCGGGCGGTTCCGCGGGTGAGAAGGCTTCCACCACCCGCGCGGTTTCCGGGGCCTGCGGCGCGGAACCACAGGCCGCGAAAAGCGTAAAAAGACACAACGCCGTAATTAATACACGCGTTTTTTTTATATTCATGGGAAACCCGCCTTAATCGTATTATGCTCAATCGCATTGCGCAGGAAAAACTGTTTATTTGTGTTAGGCGCAATTTGCATCCTGGTAAAACCCCTTTTTACAGGCAATTAATGGCAGGATATAACATAGAATGAAAAACCGTCAAGCAGTGGCAACTCACGGGCTTTTCTCGCTTCGCTTACCCGCGGGATTTTTACCGCAAAGCCGAAAAAGTTTTAACAAGTTTTTTTGTCTTCCTTTCTTGACTTCCCCGACCTTGCCAGTCTTCGACTTCGCGGTGATTTTTTCCTTCAAGGCTTTCGCCCAGCCGCGCGGGGCCGGGCTTTTTAGGTTTATCCCTGGGCGACCATTCCGCGCAGGGCCTTGCCCTGATCGGTCCAGAACTTCGCCATAACCCGCAGTTCATTGCCGACATTAAAATCCTTTACGCCCATTTTAACGTAAGGTTCCGCGTCCTTGTAGTCATTTATTTCAACCCGGGGGCGCACGCCGTGTTTCAGCGCGGTTTCTATAACCTTGCGTTCGGCGGCTTTTGAACGCGCGGGGTCTTCCGCGCCGTTGTAGCCGCAGCTCAGCGCGTAATCGTAGGGTCCAAACTGAACCATGTCCACGCCCGGAACGGAACATATTTCCTCGATATTCTCAACGGCTTCCTTTTTTTCAATCATGAAGGCCATTACCGAGCGCATAGCCAGATCCACAAACTGGCTCTGGGTACCGGCTTCTGAACGGAAGCCAATCCAGCGGCGGTTGGGATATCCCATAAGGCCGCCGCAGCGGGGATTTTCCGGCCGTATAAGGCGCAGGGTTTCCTGTACTTCCGCCGCCGAATGGTGGTCGGCAAACAAAATGGCCTGGAACCCGGAAGCCAGGGCCTTCTGCGCCACAAAGCCCCGGTTCTGGAAATCGACTTTGATCATGGTTGCCATATCGTGCAGTTCGGCTGCGCGCGCGATGTTCTCAAGATCGTACTGGCTGACCGGCGCGTACTCCGCCAGGAACTCAATGTAGTCAATCTGGCCTGTGGCGCCCGCGGCCTCCGTTACCGTCGGCCAGGAAGACAGGATGCGGGTGCCAAAAGTAGGTTTGCCCTCCTCAAGAAGGGCGCGGAATTTATTTTCTTTCAACATGAAAACTCCTTTCGCATGAATGCGGTTTCTTAAATGTATCTCTTTTTTGTTTTTCTGGAAAGGGATACCCGCGGGTTTTTCAGGGCGGGTGAATATACAATCATTTTGACCATCATGCTGCCGAGCAATCAGAATTTTTACCGCGAAGTCGGAAAAGTCAAAGAAGGTACAGCTAAAATACTTTCCTGTACTTATTTTACTTCTTCGACTTCGCGGTTAGATTTCTCTCCGATTTATCACTCTTTTTGTGTAATCAGCTTTGGTTAGCCGCTGGGCGGCGGCAGCCGGTTGGTGATAAAGACGTGCACAGCGCGTTACGCGCTGTGCCTGGTGGCAGACCTGCAAGCGTGGACGCTTGCTTCTAACACGGCGTAGTCTGGAGACTACGCCGAGCAGGTTTTTTTTGCTGTGCAAAAAACCGCACACGGTATGCCGCTGGGCGTGCGCAAGGGATTGAAGCGGAAAGCCCGCAGGAAGCGCATGGGCGCTTCCGAGGACTTGGAGCGGAAAGCCCGGTTTTTGGGCCGCCGTAAGGCGGCCCAAAAATGCGCCCAAATAATTAGAATTCCGTTTTGTACTGAAAGAATACCGAGAGCGCGAGGTAATTCCAGGGGTTTTCCCGCAGGGCTTCAAGAGCGGAGGGCCGGGGGCCGAGGGCTTTGGTAAGTTCGGCGGCTATGCCGGCTTGCAGGCGGGGTTTGTCCAGCGCGGCGGAGAGTTTTCCTGAAAGGCGTAAGTCCGGTTTCCATTCCGCTTTTGTGCGGGCGGCGAAGTCCCAGCCTTTTGGGGAGTATCCCGCGCGCATGCTGAAACGGCGGTTTCGCATAACGGCTTCCTCCCAGCCGGAGGCGTATTCCGCGCCAAGGCTCAGGCGGCCTGTTCTGTAGAGAAAGGAGGCGGCAAGGCTTTCCTGCCTGGTATGGCGGGCGGCGGCATCGGTTTCCGTTTTTTCTGATCCGCTTATTTTTAGTGTTAGCCGCTTTGTCCGGTATTCGGTTCCGCCTGACACGAGGAGCCGTTCGGGCCGGTGTTCCGCTGTGGGTTTGTATACCTGATAGAGATGCCGCGAAACGCCGATGTAGGGGCGGACAGTCCCCCGCGGGAACAGTTTCAGCGTGGCGGATCGGTTTACGAGGTAGGAAGGATAGCGCCCCTCGGGAGTCGTGTACTGAGTATCCGCGTGGCCATACAGGAGGCGGATATCCAGCGTTTTATCCGTATGGGAGGCAAATAGCGTATAATAGGCTGCCGGCCGCGTCCGTTCCCCAAAGCAGAGCGCGGAGGATACCCCGGCGCGGGTAATGCCGCCGCTGTAGCTGTCAAAGGGAATCTGGCCCCGGAACGCCGCGTGGTAAAGTGTTCCGCCGGGGAAAAGCGGTTTTTCCGGGAACCAGTCATCCAGTTCCAGGCGGCTGGGCGGCTGGGAAAGCATAAGAAGGCCGGAAAGGAGCGGCCCCCGTTTTCCCCGGAAAAAATTCAGCGTGGCAGCGCTGTGGCTGATATCCTGCGCGTCGGTATAGGCGCCGAGGGCCGCGTAGTCGCCGGGCGTTTTTAGCCATACTCCTGTGCGCGTGGAACGCTGCGGGGTGGTATTCAGGCTGAGCCTGGAGGTTTCCGTAAAGACCGGGCTTCCGGCTGAATAGCCGAGGGGGGAAAATATTTCGCGGAAAAGCCCTTCGGTGTTCACCGTACCGGCGGTCAGCCAGGGCGAATCAAAACCGGCTGCTGTATAATCCTTTTCGGAATCGGCGAAGTCCTTTGCCGACACAGCGATAAGCCGGTAGCCATCATAGCGCGCGAAGAGGCGGTTTGTCAGATAACCGTGCAAAACCGCGGAAGAGGATACCTGCACCGCAACGGGATTTTCCCCCGCAAGGTATTGCGCGCAGAGCCTGTCCGGGAAAACATGTATTCCCGCAAGGCAGAGGACGAGCGTTTTAAGAAAAACAAACGTTTTGAAAAAAACAGGCGTTTTGAAAAAAATGGATTTCACATACTATCTATTACAGAAAAAAAGCTGGTTTGATTGAACTTCGATTGGATTTAATTGAAAATTTTATTGAAAAGTTCTTAAAAATAGTAAAAAATAATCGTATGAAAGATCAATTTCTTGGTTTATGGAGCGAATACGGGAATTCCCTTATCAGGCTGGGCGGCAAAGTGCTGTTCGCTTTGCTGGTGGCTCTGGGAGGCAGGATTCTTGTATATATCGCGGGCCGCCTGATTCACCGCATGACATCCAAAATACCTTTGTTTGACGAAACCTTCGCGTCAATGTTCCGGCTTGTCATTACCTACACGGTTTTCATCGTTTGTATCATCATGATCCTTGACTCCTTCGGCGTAAATACCACGAGCCTGATTGCCCTTCTTGGCGCCGCGGGTGTGGCAGTGGGCCTGGCCCTGAAGGATACCCTCAGCAATATCGCGTCGGGCATTATCCTTCTCCTTCTCAGGTCCTACCGCAAGGGGGATTATATTGAGTTTGGATCCTGCGCAGGAACGGTGAAGGACATGGACCTTTTTACAACAAGCCTGGAAACATCGGACGGCATTTTTATCTCCGCGCCCAATTCCTCAATATGGGGACTGCCTTTGAAGAATTACACCCGCAACAGCAGCCGCCGTATGGATATTGTTATAAACATCTCCTACAGCGATTCCATCGACGCGGCTTTCGATCTTATGCGCCGGATAAGCATGGAAGAAACACGTTTCCTTCCTTCCCCCGCGCCGCAGATTCTACTGCAATCCCTCGGCGACAGCTCGGTCAGCGTCATGCTGCGCGCGTGGACGAATACCGCTACCTACTGGAACATCTATTGGGATCTGATGCGCGGCTTGAAGGACAGGATTCAGGCCGCGGGTCTTACCATCCCCTTCCCCCAGCAGGATGTCCATATTATCGCCGAAACGCTATCGCAGCCTTTTCCCAAAAAAGATAGCGGCAGCGCGGAGGAATAAATTTCAATAGGGCTGACCATCAAGCCTGTTCTGTTGAAGAAGAATTTGGGCGCGTTTTTGGCGCGGAGCGCCAAAAACCGGGCTTTCCGGGACTCCGCTATCGCGACGGCCCCGACTTCGGCGTGGCTGCTACGCATCCCTCCAATCCCTCGCGCCGCCCAGCGGCTTTTCGCGCTCCCGCGCGGCATGCTTTGAAGAAAAAAAAAATCACCGCAAAGAAGTCAAAAGAACATAAAGAGAGAAAAAACTTATTCGACTTCGCGGTAAAAATTCCTGACTAAAGGCCGGGCCGCCTACCGGCGGCGAAGCGTAAACAGTCCTGTTATGCGCAGTTGCGCCGTATATCATATTTATAGATTGCCGTCTACTACTATTATATCCGCCCATTCAAGTTCTTTTTCAATCCATTCTATAAAATTTTCATAAAATTCCTTTTCCATTTTTTGTGGTCTATTATTAGTCCGATTTATTTTTAATTTTATTTTTTCCATTATTTTTTTCCAATCATCCTTTCCTATCCAATTATCAAAACATTCATCAAAATTATCTATAATTTTATTGTTTGTTATGTTTTTTATAGGATATATTCCACAAATATATTCCAACAATAATTGTCTATAATCAGTAAAAAAAACAGTTAATGGTTTTTTACCATGCCATTCTTCCCATGTGATATTTTCCCCAGTATTTTTACATGGTAAAAATTCGAGACAGATAGTTTCATCGATTTTACTATAACACCTAAAAATCATACTTTATTATA
>JAISAF010000240.1 GCA_031266855.1 Spirochaetales bacterium | reverse complement strand
TATTCCCCGCTGAATAAGCAACGCTAATTCATTACAGGGCAATCACATAACACGGGGTTTTGAATGTTTCCAATGGGACAAATATGCAAAATGCCGGATTTCGTAAACAGCCGGAACGTTATGCGCAATTTTTTTTGCCTCAAATTTGTCGTCGCAGGCGCCATCCGTGGCGCCTGAAATT
Source organism: Spirochaetales bacterium (assembly GCA_031266855.1). Lineage (GTDB taxonomy): Bacteria > Spirochaetota > Spirochaetia > DTKZ01 > DTKZ01 > JAISAF01. The sequence goes on along the minus strand of JAISAF010000240.1, from coordinate 4,171 downwards.
TGTTTTTTTTAGAATATATATAGACAACGGAAATGATCTTGTATAAAGTTATTTTACTAAATAATCATTGGAGGATTATGCTATGAAGAAAATGATTTTTTGTATTATTCCCTTAATAATGGTTTTTATGGGGTGTGCAAGCAGTGAAACGGCAGTGGTGGAAACAAACCGCAATTCCCCCGGAATGGACTTGGATGTAGCAATCAGAGAGGCCGCCGCGCAGATGGGGGAAAACCTTCCGGGTGGGACGAAGGTCGCCCTTGTCAGCGTAGCTTCATCTTCGGCGCAGCTTTCCGAATATGTTATCAGCAGGTTGGAAGCGGCTCTGGTGAGCGGCAAAAACCTCGTTGTGGTGGACCGCGCCAATCTGGACAAGGTTCGTGAAGAACAGGGCTTCCAGGCTTCGGGCGAGGTGGATGACGATTCGGCGAAGAGTATCGGAAAACTTTTGGGCGCGGGCGCTATTGTAACAGGCGCGTTTGCGGATCTTGGGGATGTGTACAGCTTGACCCTTAAAGCCATCAACATAGAAACCGCTACCGTAGCGGTTTCGTATCCGGCGGATATTGCCAAAAGCACGCGGATAGGGACGTTGCTTGCAAGCGGCGGCGGCGTGGGAACCGGGACGCGAACGGCGCGGACAGGTGGAAGCGTGCCCTCGGCGGTTCCACCTGTTCCCGCTACACCTGCCTACAAGATCGGCGACACCGGCCCAGCGGGTGGGCTTATCTTTTACGACAAGGGGAACAACTCAGGCGGATGGCGATACTTGGAAGCGGCTCCGGCGAACACGGAAAGGACGCTACCGAATTTTGTCTCTTTCCGTGTAGCCAACGACAAGCGCGTGGGTGCGGGAAAAGAAAACACCCGCACATTTATGGTAGTCATTAATAGAGAGGGTGGCGGCGTCAACACCGCGCCGTGGTACTGCGACCAACTTGTGGTGAACGGCTATGATGACTGGTATTTGCCCGCAGAGGATGAACTCTTATATGTGTATAACGTTCTGGCTAGTAATGGGCTTGGCGACTTTCAGGGAAGGGAATACTGGGCTTCAAACGAGTCTGAAGCAACATATATTCAACGACACACGGTCGACTTTTCCAACGGCAGAGTGATTACCTACATGTACACCAGTAGTCCCCCATGCCAGGTCCGCGCCGTTCGGCGGTTTTAATGGTGCCTGCCACGTTTTTAGATGGCACATTATAAAATTATACGCTATTCCGTGAAACATAAAAACGTGCCTGTCGCCATATAGATCCCTTCCTTCGACTTTTTCGACTTAGCGGTTAGATTTCTTCCCGGCTGCCGCCCGCGCCAGGGATTGTAGCGGAAAGCCCACAGGAAGCGCATTGGCGCTTCCGAGGACTTGGAGCGGAAAGCCCGGCCCCGCCGGAACGGCGGGGAGGCGCCCAAAATATGGCCTTGACGCCTCTTCATAAATACCTTTATAATAGGTGTATGGCGGTTTTTAATAAAAGAAATATACTGGTTAGGGCTGTGTTTACGGTATGCCTTTTGTGCGCGGCGTTTGTGGGTGTTTCGATTGGCTTTGTTCTTGCCGCGACGCAGAATATCCAGAATATCGAAAATATCGGGGAGCAGCAGCCCGCTTTGCCTTCGCAGATTCTTGATTCGCAGGATCGGCTTATTACTGAATTTTTTTCCGATGAAAAGCGGGAGATTGTTTCGATTGATGAGCTGCCGAAGCATTTGATTTACGCTTTGATTACGCGCGAGGATCGCGATTTTTTTCAGCACCGGGGTTTTAGTTTTCGTGGGACTTTCCGCGCTTTCTGGAACAATATCACGCGCCAGTTTGTGTCGGGTGGCAGTACGCTGACGCAGCAGCTTGCGGGGCACATGAGGCCGGAGGTGGATAGGACTGAAATATCCATTAAGCGTAAGATTATCGAGCTGTGGTGGGCTTTGCAGATTGAGCGGAGTCATACGAAATACGAGATTCTTGAGGAATACCTGAACAGGATGTATTTTGGTTCGGGTGTGTATGGGATAGAGTCTGCTACGCAGTATTACTTTGGGCATTCCGCGCGGGAGATTACTCTTGCGGAGTCCGCCGCGCTTGTTATTCAGCTTGCGAACTCGGTGCGTTACAATCCGCTGAAGGAGCCGAACCGGCTTAAGATTATGCAGCAGGTTCTGCTTGATCAGATGGTGGAACTGGGATACTCGACGCGGGAGGAGGCGGATGCTTCTTTCGCGGATTACTGGGACAACTTCGACTATACCCGTATCAGCTCTTCTTCGGCTTTTTATGATCGGGAGGACAAGGCGCCGTATTTCAGCGAGTACGTGCGTCAGCAGCTTGATGAGCTTCTTTATGGGTCGCGTAATATTTACAAGGATGGGTATATCGTTCATACGACGCTTAATCTTGATTTTCAGGCAAAGGCCGATGAGCTTATGCAGCAGGGGCTTGCGGAGATAAACGCGAATTACCGTTCGACTTCCGACCGGCGTATGGTTTATACGGAGCAGCAGTTTGTTCCTATTATTGATCTTATTTCCCTTGCTTTTAATATTGACAATGTCCGGGTGGCGGGTTCCAAGGAACGGCAGAACGCGCGGAAGGTTTATCAGAAAAGTATCAACCCTGTTATCGATCTTACCGCTATGATGTTTGGGATCGACGATATGAAATTTTCGGCTCAGATGGGCTACGCCATGGAAAAGAAGAATTCCCAGCGGACAACGGTCGAGGGCGCTCTTGTGGCGCTTGAGAACTCAAGCGGCCGTATTGTTTCGATGGTGGGCGGGAGCCGTTTTGAAAGCATTAACCAGTTTAACCGCGCGGTGCAGGCGCAGGTTCAGCCTGGTTCGTCGTTCAAGCCTTTATATTATGCCGCGGCTATTGAGGAGCGCAAACTTACTCCCGCGACGATGATTTACGATTCGCCGGTTGTTTTCTGGAACGACGACGGAACTCCATATTCGCCGAGCAATTTCAAGGGCGAGTGGAAGGGGCCTGTTCTTGCCCGCGAGGCTTTGGCCCGGTCAATGAACATTCCTTCTTTGCGGGTGCTGGATATGATTGGTTTTGACAGCGCGATACATACGGCTTCCAGACTGCTGGGTATTACGGCGCCGGATAAGGTCGCGTCGGTTTTTCCGCGTAAGTATCCCCTGGGCCTGGGCATCATCAGTGTCGCCCCTATTCAGATGGCTCGGGCCTTCGCGGTTTTTCCTAATCAGGGCAGGGAAGTTGTGCCTGTGGGCGTGCGTTATATCGAGGACAGGAACGGTACGATTATTCTTGAGCCGGAAAAAGAGCTTCGTGAGGACCAGCGTAAAAAGGGCATGGAGGCCCAGATTATTAGTCCCCAGACTGCCTATATTATGACCAACATGCTGCAATCCACGGTGGACTGGGGCACGCTGGGACATATAAAACGGGCTGTGGGTGGTTTTACTATGCCTATGGCGGGGAAAACGGGAACTGTTCAGAACTGGTCGGATATCTGGACTGTGGGATTTTCTGCTTACTATACAACGGCTGTCTGGTTTGGTTTTGATCAGCCTGGGAACAGCCTGGGCGTTTCCCAGACTGGGGCTCTTACGACGGGGCCGGTGTGGGGAAAATTCATGAAGTTTATCCACACGAATCTTGAACCCCGCAGCTTTCAGCGGCCCGAAGGCATTATCGATGTTACCGTAACATCCCGCTCCGGCCAGCTTCCGCCTCCCGGATACGAGGGGAAAACCCAAAAGGAAGTTTTTATTGCCGGTACGGAGCCGAAACGCCTTGACGATTTTGTTGAATTTGAAAAAGGCCGTGACGACATTACCCGGCAGAGGCTGTTAGAGAGTTTGAGCCTCCAGGAACTGTCCTTGCAGGATTCCCTTACGGCATCCGCGGGCGGTCTGCGGATTGACCCTTCCATCCTTGGCGACGGGGCTTCTTCGCGGGATAACTTTCTGAACCGCAGTGTGTATGACGATTCGGCGCTGGAGAATCCTCATCTGGATTGATTTGATCGATGCCGGTTAAAGGCATGGTTCATCGCTTCCGCGGGGCTGGCAATTACAGGTAACGGGCGCATTTTTTTGCCCGCGGCCGGGCAAAAAAACCGGGCTTTCCGCTGCAAGTCCTCGGATTTGCCCATGCAAATCCTGTGGGCTTTCCGCTACAATCCCTTGCGCGAAGCGG
>JAISAF010000196.1 GCA_031266855.1 Spirochaetales bacterium | reverse complement strand
ATTCCGCGGCCTGGTTTCAGGCCGCCGCCGCTGGCGGCGGCGGGCGTTAAGGCCGGGGTTTTTTGCTGCGCAAAAAAACCCGTGCGGGAAACCCCGCGATTTTGCCTGTGGCAAAATCGCGGCGCGCGGTTACAGGCGCGGCCCATTGTATGCTTCGCATACACAGGGCCGCTGTCCGCCGCTGTTGCGGCGCAAGGGATAGCAGCGGAAATCCCGCAGGAAAGTGCCGAAGGCACTTTCCGAGGAATTGCAGCGGATAGCCCGGTTTCCGGCGCTTCGCGCCGGAAATGCGCCTGAATTCTTAAAAAAATCTTCGTACTGGTAAATTGAAGTTAGGAGTTTTTTGCGATTCCATAAATAAATAAAAAAAATTGCTTTATCCGGGGAGCTGTGCTACCATAAAAGGATAAAGTTTAAATTCCCGGCAGGGTTCCTGTACGGGGTCTAGTAAAAAAATAAGGAGGATTGTATGTTAAGAAAACTGCTTACGGTTCTGCTTGTATGTTTGTGCGCCGGATTTGCTTTTGCTGGCGGCGGTGGTGAAACAAAGCCCGCTTCGTCCGCTCCCGCGCAAAGCGGCGGCGCGCAGGGGGGCGCGTCTTTAATCGGTAAACTCGAGGGGCCGGAATTTATCCGGGATGCGGCTCAGTTCCCGAAGTCCTTCAAGGAGGCCCCGGCGCTTACCGAGCAGGTCAGGGCGGGGAAACTGCCGGAGCTGTCAAAACGGCTTCCCGAAGTGTCGGAACTTCTGGTTATTAAGCCTGTGCATGAAACCGGCAAATATGGCGGGAACTGGCGCCGCGCTTTTACTGGCCCGGCTGACCATGAAAACGGAAACCGCATTGTCAACAGCGATCAGATTCTTACCTTCGATTACGCTGGTACAAAAATACAGCCTTCCCTTGCCAAGGACTGGAACGTTTCCGCCGATGGCAAAACAACCACGATTTATCTGCGCAAGGGTGTGAAGTGGTCGGACGGTACGCCCCTGACGGCGGACGATTTCATGTTCTGGTATAACGATATTTATATGAACAAGCAGATCGTTCCGACTCCGTTCTTTGAATTTCAGGTAAACGGCAAGGACGGGAGGATGCGGAAAATCGATAACTATACCGTAGCCTTCGAGTTCCCCGAACCTTATGCCTTCTTTGTGTATCAGCTTGCCGGAAGCACCGCTGTGGGCGCCGGTTTTTCCACCCGCGGGGCTTTCCAGAACTGGGGCGGCTGCGTCGCTCCGGCTCACTACCTGAAACAGTTCCTGCCCAAGTATTCTTCGGAAGGCGCGATAAATGCCAAGGCCAAGGCCGACGGCTATGACGGCTGGGTGTCCTATCTGAGAATGAAATACAGTTGGGCGCTGAATCCGGATCTTCCTGTTCTGACTCCCTGGAAGACGGTTAGCCCCATCAATACTCCCACCTGGTCTATGGAGCGCAATCCCTATTTCTGGGCTGTCGATACCGCGGGCAACCAGCTTCCCTACATTGACAGGATAACGATGACTCTGGCGGAGAACGCCGAAGTGGCGAACCTGCGGGCCATCGCGGGCGAGTTTGATGTTCAGGAGCGGCACATGCACCTGGCAAAGCTGCCGGTATTCCTCGAAAATCAGGCAAAGGGCAACTACACCGTTCACCTTGATCCCGCCTCCAACGGAGCGGACTGCGCCATCCATGTGGGCACCTCGTATGTGGGAGACCCGGAAATCATGAAGTGGCTGCGGAATAAGGATTTCCGCCATGCCCTGTCCCTGGGCGTTGAGCGTGACCAGCTTAACGAAGCGGTGTGGCTGGGCGTCGGGGTTTCCGGCTCCATCGCCCCGGCCCCGGATACGCTCTACTCGCCGGGCGCGGAATACAACAAAAAATGGGCAACCTACGACCCCGATCAGGCAAACAAACTCCTTGACGGCCTTGGGCTTACCAAAAAAGACACCGAGGGTTTCCGCATGAGGGCCGACGGCAAAGGCCGGCTGCGCCTGGAACTCATAACAGTCGGCGGCCAGTTCGTTGAATACACGAAAATCGGCGAAATGGTAAAACAGCAGTGGCGCAGAATCGGCATTGACCTCGATGTAAAGGAACTGGAACGCAACCTCGCTTTTACCCGCGACGCGAACAATGAAAACCAGCTTATTACCTGGGCAACCGACGGCTCGGAAATGCTCCTGCTCTTCCCCCGCCACGCGATACCCGTTGACGCCGCCGAGTCCCACATGGGAATGGCCTACGCGCAATGGTACGCTTCCAACGGCGCCAGAGGAACCAGGCCGGACGATCCGGAAATGCTCAAAGCCTTTGACCTTATCCGCAAAGCGTATGCCTCCGATGAAGCCGGGCAAATCGCCTCCGCCAAGGAAGCGTGGAAGGTTATTGTCGAACAGACCTGGAGTATCGGAACAGTCGGGCAGTCCCCGGCTTTCATGGGCGTGCGTCTCGTAAAGAACAACATGGGCAATGTCCCCGCCCGGCAGGTCAACGCGCAGCACATGCGAACACCATTCAGTTCCCAGCCAGCGACATTCTATTTCAAATAAGTTTTTTAAAAAAGTTTCCCCGGAGCCCCAGGGCTTCGGGCGCATTTTTTGCCCGTGGAAACCACGGGCAAAAAACCGGGCTTTCCGCTCCAAGTCCTCGGAATTGCCCATGCAATTCCTGTGGGCTTTCCGCT
>JAISAF010000102.1 GCA_031266855.1 Spirochaetales bacterium | reverse complement strand
AGCAAAAATCACCACATCCTTCTGTATTTTTTCCAGAAACGGTATCATACTGTGTACTCCTTTATACTGAAATTATATCATGAATTGTGACTATCAGGTTTATTCCTCATATTAGTATTCTGATTTCAGGCAATTCCGTATAAGGACGCGTATGGCAAAACCGCGTCCGCCTGGTTGTACGTGCAAAATTGCCAGCGGCAATTTTGCACCCATGAAATTGCCGTTGGCAATTTCATGGTTTGATTTTGAGCTGCCGCTGGGCGCGCGCAAGGGATTGCAGCGGAAAGCCCACAGGAATTGCATCGGCAATTCCGAGGACTTGGAGCGGAAAGCCCGGTTTCCGGCGCTTCGCGCCGGAAATGCGCCCGAATTCTTCCCTGGCGGAATCATATACTGAAATACCTGGCCCTGGGATGGCAGGCAATAATTCCGAGGGTGGAATATTCGGGATCAATCATATTATTTTCGGTTAGTTCCAGCCCCAATTCCGCCCCGCGCAGCATGGTAAACAGGGGCCGGTTCAAATCCAGATTCGGACAGGCCGGATACCCGAACCCGTAGCGCGTTCCCGAAGTTTCGCATAACGCGGCAAGATCCAGTTCCCCGGCGATACGCCTGTGCAAAGTCTCCGCCAGGGCATCGGTGAGTTCCGCGGCAAGGCCGTGAAGAAGCAGATACTGTTTATATGAATCCTTTTCAAACGCCTCACGCACGCGGAGCTGAGCGCCCCTGCCAAGGGTTACAATAAAAAACGGGACAAGCGCCTTCCCGCCGGGAGGGACACGGAAAAAATCCGCTATACATAATCCATTCGCGTGGTTCTGCCTCGGAAAATCAAATACAGTTAGCTCGCTCCCGTTTTCAACGACAAGGCGGTTACCGTCCTGATACCCATAGAAATATCCCATTGCCGCGCTGAAATCCAGATGCGGTTCAAGCTCCGCGAAATTCCGGGCGAAAAGAGGTTCCGCGCTGTCGCGGATAAGCCGTTCGTATTCGTGCGCGTCCAGATTTTTCCGGTGAAAGCCCCAGCGCGCGCGGAAGAGCATATTTTTACTGAAATTTTTCAAAACCTCGGACATGCCGAAGTCCCGGATTAGGCTCACGCCGGAGCGTGGCGCGCGCAGTTGCGGGCAAAAACCATCCAGCCCGGCCTGTCCCGCCGGCCCGGCCGCCTCCGCCGCTTCTACCCGCCCGTTTCCCGCGGGCGCCTCATCAGGAAGCCGGGTCGATTCAAGCCTGCCCTGTTCCATATCTTCCAGGGCGTGGAGGGCCTCGAAGGGATCCTTACAATAAACAACCGGCCCGCCATAGAGCGGCGCGCATTCCTGGGCGACAAAACGCCGGGTTAAAGCCGCGCCCCCCAGAAAAACAGGAAGCGCGAGGCCCGCCTCCATAAACTGATTCAGGTTTTCCTTCATAATAAGAGCCGATTTTACCAGAAGACCGCTTAAACCAATAACATCAGCCTTATGTTCCCGTGCCTTCGCGATAATGTTTTCCGCGCTCTGCTTGATACCAATATTGAAAACCCGGTAGCCGTTGTTCGACAAAATAATATCTACCAGGTTTTTGCCAATATCATGCACATCGCCCTGCACCGTTGCCAGAAGAACCTTTCCCCGCGCGCGATCGCCAGTGCGCGGCAGATACGGCTCCAGAATATTCACCGCCCCGCGCATGGTTTCCGCCGACTGTAAGACAAACGGAAGAAGCATCTCGCCCTTTCCGAAAAGCTCGCCGATCTTCCGCATAACAGGAATCAGCAGAATATTGATAATATCCGCCGCGCCATATTTTTCCAGAAGCACAAGAAGTAAATCCTCCATGCCCTCGCGGGATCCTTTCAGGATTTTTTCACCCAGCTCTTCTTCCGCGCACGGGCTGTGCCCGGCCAAAGTTTTCCCTTCCTGTCGGCTTTCCTGCTCGAAATGACGTATAATAGCAAGAAGAGGATCCTTTCCCTCCCCGCGCTGGTTATCTCCGCGCCGGTTATATATCAAATCAAGAGCGAGATTTTTTTCCACATCGCCAATTTCCGTCAGCGGCCGTATTTTCGCCGCGTCGACAATAGCCGCGTCAAGACCCGCCTGAATAGCCTGAGCCAAAAAAACGGAATTAACAATATGACGGCAGGCGGGCTGCAAACCAAAGGAAATATTACTCAAGCCCAGAACGGTATGACACTCCGGCAAAAGGCGCTTCAATTCCTTTATCGCCTCCATTGTTTCCACAGCCGAGGAAAACAGGGACTCGTCGCCGGAACCAATCGTAAAAGTAAGGCAGTCAAAAAAAATATCGCTGTCGCGTAACCCGAAGGTGTTTACCAGAACAGCGCGCAGACGCAGGGCGATCGCCACCTTCCGCTCGCGGGTAAGCGCCATGCCCTTCTCGTCAATAGTCAGCGCCACCAGCATCGCGCCATAGGTTTTCGCAAGCCTGGCAATACGGCACAGGGTTTTCCCCCCATCCTCAAAATTGACAGAATTGATAACCGGCCTGCCGGGATATACCTTCAAAGCCGCCTCGATAGTTTCAGGAACCGTCGAGTCTATCATCAGCGGCTGCGTCAAACCAGTCGCCGCCAAAGATACGATTTTCCGCATATCCGCCGCTTCAGTGCGCCCGGTATACGCAACCGACACATCAAGCACATGAGCGCCGCTTTGCGACTGCAAAACCTTCAACATACCATTAAAATCATCAGCAAGAAGCAGTTCCCGGAATTTTTTTGAACCAGTCGCGTTGGCGCGCTCCCCAATTAAAAGCGGCCCCAGAGGCTGGCGCACATCAACAGCGGAAAATAAACTGGCAAGCTGAGCCTTCACAGAAGCCCCTCCCTGCGCAGCGCGTCCGTCAGCGCCCGGATATGCTCCGGGCTGGTACCACAGCAGCCGCCGACATACGTTAAACTGTATGTCTTCGTAAAATACAGCATCTTCCGCGCGAACTCCCCAGGACTCAAAGGATACACCGTCCTGCCCCCCGAAATTTCCGGCAAACCCTGATTCGGCATACAGGAAATGGGCCTGTCCCAGTTCTCATGCAGATAACGCAAATGCGACTCCATCTCCGCCGGACCCGTCGCGCAATTCAAACCCAGGCTGGCAATAGGAAACGGATCCAGAACAGCCGCCGCCGCGCAAATATCGCTACCCACCAGCATAAGGCCGGAACTCTCCAAAGTAATAGACACCATAAGAGGAATCTCCCCGCAGCGCCCCATCGTTTCCAGAACAGCAATCACCCCACGCTTTACCTGCAGCATATCCTGGCAGGTCTCCAGAATCAGCATATCCGCGCCCGCCTCAATAAGCGCCCGCGCCTGCTGCGAAAGCGCCTGCGCAAGCACATCAGGATCAATATGACCAAGACTCGGCAGCTTCGTTCCCGGCCCCATCGAACCAACAATCGTTACCGCCCTTCCCCGCGAAGCCGCAGCCCTGCGCGCATTCGCCACCGCCGCCGCGTTGATCTCCTCCATCCGGTCAGCCAGCCCATATTCCGCCAAAGTAATCCGGTTCGCCCCAAAAGTATTCGTCTCCAGCGCCTGCGAACCCGCATCAAGAAACGCGCCATGCAAATCGATAATCGCCTCAGGGAAAGCCAGATTCAGCCATTCATTACAGCCTTCCTTTCCCTCCCACACCGGCGCGGGAATATCCACATTCTGTAAATTCGTCCCCGTAGCGCCATCCAAAACGAGAAGTTTATCTTTTATCATGTACCTGATTTTTTTCCCTATCCAATTTTTAATTACCGCGCCATCCCCGCAGCGCCACACACCAACAAATAAATTATATCTATTTTAAATTACAGCCGCAAGCCCTTTTGAAAATTCCCGCGCGGTTTGCCCTAACAGCAATTTTCCGATTTAATACGGGCGCGTTTTTTTGTTTCGCGCGCGAAACAAAAAAACCGGGCTTTCCGCTCCAAGTCCTCGGATTTGCCAATGCAAATCCTGTGGGCTTTCCGCTACAATCCCTCGCGCACGCCCCAGCGACAGCGCATAATTGCCACAGGCAATTATGCGCCCCCGGAATTGCCAAAGGTAATTCGCTGCGTAT
>JAISAF010000098.1 GCA_031266855.1 Spirochaetales bacterium | reverse complement strand
GGGGCTGCTTCGCATCCCTCCAATCCCTCGCGCCGCCCAGCGGCTAAGAAGGCCATACCCGAAAAATCGAATACCCCGGAAAACGCACTCAGGACAGCGTGTTTCTGATTTGGAAAACTCTCAGGGCAGGAGGCTGGCCGCAAAATCGCTTTGACCCATAACCTATGTATACGGCAGAGACTTTTTAGGGCTTCTTGCTAGAATGCATAGGCGGGCAAAAAAATTGCGTATGAAATTTTGTTGCTGCCGCTGGGCGCGCGCAAGGGATTGCAGCGGAAAGCCCACAGGATTTGCAGTGGCAAATCCGAGGACTTGCAGCGGAAAGCCCGGTTTTTTTGCCCGGGCGCGGGCAAAAAAATGCGCACTATAAAATCCGGGAAATTACAGGCGCTGCCTTGTAGTATGATTGACAAAACTGTGAACTCGTCGCAGTATAGGGAATCAGCGTTATAAAATAATTTTTGTGTCTCATTTTAATAGCAAAGGAGTATTTTGTATGAACTTACAGCGCCCAAACAGTAATGACGCTACCCGCAGCGCCAATCGTTCCCGAAGTGTGGTTCCTTGCAGCGGGCTTTGTTCCCGTTGTATTGATGGATGTCAGGGAAACTGCGAAGTCTTCAAGGCAAGTTTCCGGGGCAGGGAATTGATTTATCCTGGCCCTTTTGGGGATATAACCGCTGGAGCGGACAAGGATTATCCGGTAGATTATTCTCATTTGAACATTCAGGGCTACGCGCAGGGTGCGGACGGCCTGCCCGCGGGAATGGAGGCAAATCCTGACAACGCCCGTTTCCCTCTTGTCGATACGGAAATTTCCTATGGCTGGGACCAGAAAGTAAAGATGAGGGTTCCTGTTTTTACCGGGGCTTTGGGTTCTACGGAGATTGCCCGTAAGAACTGGGAGCATTTTGCTGTGGGCGCGGCCATTTCCGGGGTTACTATCGTCTGCGGGGAAAATGTCTGCGGTATTGATCCTGCGCTGGAACTTTCCGGTGCGAAAAAAGTAATCAAGGCTCCTGATATGGACAGGCGTATCGCGGCGTATAGGAAATACCATGCGGATTATGGGGAAATCCTTATTCAGATGAATGTGGAAGACACGAATCTGGGTGTAGCGGAATATATCATCGACAAGCACAAAATCGAAACCATTGAGCTTAAATGGGGTCAGGGGGCGAAGTGCATAGGCGGTGAAATCAAGGTTGCGGAACTTGAACGGGCTCTGGAACTTCAGCATCGGGGTTATATTGTAACGCCCGACCCGTCGGATCCTATTGTCCAGGCTTCCTATAAGGCAGGGGCTATCAAGGAATTTGAGCGCCACAGCCGTCTGGGTTTTGTCAGCCAGGAAGGATTTATGAAAGAGGTGGAACGGCTGCGTGGTTTGGGTTTTAAGCGGATAACCTTAAAAACCGGAGCCTACAGTCTGAAAGAACTGGCTATGGCTATACGGTATTGTTCCGATGCGAAGATTGATCTTCTTACGATTGATGGCGCTTCCGGCGGAACCGGCATGAGTCCCTGGCGCATGATGGAGGAATGGGGTATTCCTTCGATTTATCTTCACAGCGCCGCTTATGAATACGCTTCTATCCTGGCGGCTAAAGGCAAACGGGTTCCTGACCTGGCTTTTGCCGGCGGTTTTAGTACCGAAGATCATATATTCAAGGCCCTTGCTCTGGGCGCGCCATACGTGAAGGCTGTCTGTATGGGGCGGGCTTTGATGATTCCTGGTATGGTAGGAAAAAATATCGGTCAGTGGCTTAAAAACGGGAATCTGCCGAAGAGTGTGGCTGAGTATGGTTCCACCCCGGAAGAAATTTTTGTCGCTTACGAAAAGGTGAAGGATATTGTAGGAGCCGGTGAGATTAAAAACATTCCTCTGGGGGCTGTGGGCATCTACAGCTATGCGGATAAGCTCAAAGTTGGTCTTCAGCAGCTTATGGCTGGCTGCCGGAGGTTCAACATTTCCGTTATTGGCAGAAGGGATCTTATGTCCCTGAGCGGGGAATGCTCCAAAGTAACGGGGATTCCGTATATTATGGAGTGTTACCGGGAAGATGCCTTGAAGATTCTTCAGGGTTGACCCGTTGAGGGTCTCCGGCGAAACCCGGCGGGTTTCGCCGGAGTTGCCGGGTAGCAATTCTTTAGTTTAGACTTATAGCAAAAACGATGAAGAACCGCGGAGCCTGCTCCGCGGTTCTTCTTTTGGCAGAGCTTAGCCGCTGGGCAAGGGATTCCGGGGGCGCTATTTGGACACCTTATAACCCGACGCTTTAAGACATTCATAAATTCGTCTTTTTACTATTTTCACTATTGTTGGGGTTTTTTCGAGAAAGTTTAGCAATCTGTTAATGTTATCCTGGTTCAGTGTGCCTGTTTTTGTAATATCCGATTGGCATTCCCTGAAGGCCGATAAGGGAATATCACTTTGAAAATCCTGCGAAAAGTCTATTATGGAGTTTTGGGCAAGGCCGCCTGTGTCCGCGGGAAAATCAAAGTATACATGATGCTCTCTTGGCTTTCCCTTTCCGTAATGTTCAAAACGGGTTGTGGTGGTAACTACAAAAACAGTTTCATCAACTACAAAATAGCCTAACAAAATGATCCAGCGCTTTTTTACATTTTGCGCCGCGGCATTAAACGGATAGTTATTCCATGTAAAAACATCTCCTGGTTTTAGGCCAGGAAATGTCAGCATGGAGAAAATTCTCTGACGGCTTTTTGGCTTAGATAGCGTTCTTCCTGGGGGGATAGTTCTTCTTCGGGTA
>JAISAF010000060.1 GCA_031266855.1 Spirochaetales bacterium | reverse complement strand
ACTCTATTGACCTTTTATGGTAGAACCGGGTACGAATAGTTAATGACAAAAAGCAGGTACGCTTTCCTGAGTGTAATTCTTGTTGGGATAATTCATGGAATGGTTCATACGCTGAGCCTTTTCCTGAGTCCCCTCAATGTGCAGCTCGCGGGCTATTTCCACCTTGAATCGATAACCGGCGTGACGGCTTTTAAGACGAGTTACCTTCTTGTCTATGCCGTGAGTAATCTTGTTTTTGGGGCGCTCACGAATCGTATTTCCGCGCGGTTTACCCTCGGGCTGGGAATACTCCTGAATGGAGCGGCGGTTATGGCTTTTTATTTTGCGCCGCCTGATGGAATTGTTTTTATGCATTTCCTGTGGATTCTTGGTGCTGTCGGCGGCGGGGTTTACCATCCTGTCGCGAATGTTTTTATTACGCGGCTGTATCCGCGGCGCAAGGGCTGGGCGCTGGGGATTACAGGCATGGGTGCAAGCATTGGATACGCCTTCGGTCCCCTTCTGACGGGTTTCCTGTCCTCGGTTCTGTTTTTTTCCTGGCAGGAGATTTCCCTTGTATTCGGCGGGCTTGCTTTGATATGCGGCGTCATGGCGCTTTGCTGTCTTCGTGATATTCGTGATGACACTCATGATGATATTCGCGGTGATGCTGATATTCCTGGTGGCATTCGCGGGAATTCTGTTCAGGGCGGCATCCGGTCTTCGGCGGATACTCCGCTTACCCCGCTGGCGGAAGAGAAAATGCGGAATACTGGTTTTCTTGGTTTACAATATGGATTATGGGGTTTTCTGATATTCGTTATTCTCATTGCGGGAATCAGGGATATTGGTATGTGGACTGTTCTGGATACTTCGGATTTCTATATAAACGGCATACGCCATGAACCGCTTGATACCGCATGGATTCTTTTTTTCATGTATCTTCCAGCAGTTTTCGTTCAGTCTTTTGTGGGCGGGCTTTCCGACCGTATAGGCCGGGAAATCCTGTGCGTCATCGTTCTCGCCGGATATGGCGCGGCTGTCATCTGCGCGGCCTTTGTTCCTGTGGGTTTTCTGGTTATCCCCTACGCCTTTATAGGGCTGACGCAAAGCCCTTCGACCCCGCTCCTGGAAGCGTTTGTGTCTGATTATACAACACCGCAGAAACGCGGTTTTATTTTCGGCATCTACATTACTGCCATTACCGGCTTTGGAGCGCTGGGCCCGCTTCTTGGAGGAATTTTTCTTGACGCCTTCGGCAGAACGGCGGGCAGTTTCCACTACCTTTTTATTATTATGGGAGTCCTGATTGTTCTGGGAGGCGCGGCGATGATATTCTCCGGTTTCGTTGTCCGTGTTTCAGGTTTAAAACCCGTGGCATCCGCACGGCACAGGGATTGACGCGCGTTAAGCCGACTTTGCCTTTGTCATGGCAGACTCAACTTCCATAAGGTAGCCGGTTGCCAGAAGGGTTTCAAAAAGACGGCGGGCCATAGGCTCCCGTGTTTCCATTTCATACCCATCCCGAATCGTTACGATATGCACGTATAGCGAATCATCCGTTTCGGACAGCACGTTCATACAGATTTCCGATCCGGTATATGATTTTACTTTGTACTGAAACATTTATTCCTCCACAGTTTGTATCTCTTTTAGTGTCATCGGCATTTTTACGACGGAAACTAAGTGGAAAACAACTCAAGTGAGAGGGGCGCATTCCGGGGGCGCGAGAGCGCCCACTACAATCTGTACCTATCGGAAAGCGACCGTCTTCGGGCGCATTGCAGCGGAAATCCTTTTTTACCGCTTCGCGGTAAAAAAGATTGGAGCGGGAAGCCCGGTTTTTGGCGCGAAGCGCCAAAAATGCGCCCAAATTCTGAATATTATAAAAATTTTGAACAGGCCTTAGACTTGTTCGATGACCTCTGGTTTTCTCACAAATCCTGCCATTTTCACATCGAAGCTATTCGGAAAGCGCAAGGTTACGAACATCCCTATTGTTTAGATTGGACGGCGGCCTCCCGGGTTTGAATCTTTTCGTAATAATACCGCATATTTTCTTTTCCCCAACGGTATATTTCGTTTACAATCGATAACAGGGTTTTCCCCAGGTCCGTCAGATAATACTCTACCCTGGGGGGTACCACGGGATAGATACTCCGGGAAATGATCCCGTCCTGTTCGAGTTCCCGAAGCTGCTTGGTCAGGATACGGTTGCTGATTCCGGTAAAAAGTTTGAACAGTTCTCCGAACCTCAGAGGCCCCTCGTTACCGAGATGCCAGATAATAACCACTTTATATTTACCGCTGATGATGGACATGGTTAATTCTTTTTCGCAGGTAAATTCATGGTTTCTGAATTTGCGTTCAATTTCGGCTCGTAACTGCATAGAAAAAGCGCCTCCCCGGAGCGCCGGCAGCAAGGTAAAGAGAAGCACCGTAAATTCCAAAAAACGTCTTGTTTTGCTCCGGTTAGACCTTTTTGCCGCCCTTCCATTCTTTGTGAAGTTATTCCCGGTCAATCGGAGTATACACCCACAGAGGGATTATACACAATATGTAACTGGCAATTCCAAATTCAAAACTTTAATTTATATGTATACACAGGTTAAGGGCCGAGCGGTTTTGGAAGTGTTCTTTACGCAGGACAGTCCGCCCAAGTCCCCGGAAAGCGCCGATGCGCTTCCTGTGGGTTTTTCGCGGCTGATAAAAAAACAGAATTTCTACCGCCCAGCCGAGGCAAGTCCAGTTCCCCTCTTTCTTCCTTCATGTACTGGCCCTGTTTTGCGCATAGGACGTGATTGAAGCCTGTAAGTTTTGTTATCTTGCCATAACCCGGTCTTTGGGTTATGTTTTAATAATAGAGTTGCTTTAGAAACCCCATAGCTTAGGGAACGGTTTCAATAAAACAGCCGAATTTGCCGCCATTTTGCGGCAAATTCCATAGACCTGTGAAAGAACCGAAAGGTTATTGAACAAGTCTAATCAACGAAAGGAGTGGTCATGACAGCGTTGAAAGGGCTTATAAAAGACAATGCTTTTATCTCCGATGACGGGTCGGTGGTTCCCGATGGAAGCCGGGTCATTGTTACCATTTTGGAAGACGGGGCGTCCTCTCCTGTTTCGGAAACAGAGCGCCAAAGGCGCGCCTGGGCGGAATTTTTTCAGGCGATAGAGAGCGATCCGGAGAAACTGCCTCCCGAATTTGACCAGATAATAGCCAGGGGGATAAAATTCAGGGAAGTTGACTTTTCATGATTTATGCTTTGGACACCAATATTGTTTCATATTGCCTGAATGGTGACAAAACCATAAAAAACAAAATTTTCACACTGTTGAGCGCGAACAGCAATTCTGTAATTATCCCGCCTTTTACTTTTTTTGAATCATTGCGCGGCTTGTTGGCAATAAACGCTTCCAGGAAATTAAATGACTTTGTAATTATGTGTGAACAACTTGATCAAGGCCAAATGGAACAAAACGACTGGATACGGGCCGCGGAATTGTACGCCGAAGGCAGACAAACAGGGCGCACCATGGAAGATGGCGATTTGCTGCAAGCCGCCTGGTGTATGCGGCGCGCTCATATTCTGGTTACGCATAATACAAAACATTTTTCTCATTTGCGCAATCTTTCCGTCGAAGACTGGACACTTCCGCTGGCATAATAGAGCTGCTTTAGAAACCCGCCGCTTCGGGAACGGTTTCGATATAAAAACAGCGGGGTTTGCCGCCATTTTGCGGCAAATCCCA
>JAISAF010000002.1 GCA_031266855.1 Spirochaetales bacterium | reverse complement strand
AAGAGGGTCGCGGCGGAGGTGAAGACTGACCTTGGGGGGATTACGGTGACGGATCCGCTTTCTTCGCCGCTGCTGGCTGAATACGCGAAGGAGTACTTTGAGCTGCGGAAGCACAAGGGGGTTGACGAGGCGAAGGCGCGGGAGATGATTTGCGAGCAGCTTCGCTGGGGCGCTATGATGGTGCGGAAGGGGCATGCGGATTCTATGGTGGCGGGCGCGATTAACGCGACGGGGAATGTTATTGTGGCGGCGGCGACGATTGTTGGGACGGCTCCTGGGATTAAGTCGGCGTCCTCGTGTTTTGTGATGCTGACGAAGGATTCGAAATGGGGGGCAAACGGCGGGCTTATTTTCGCGGATTGCGCGGTTATTCCGAGTCCTGATGCACAGCAGCTTGCGGAGATTGCTATTGCTTCGGCGCAGTCGTGCAGGACTTTTCTGGGCGCCACGCCGGCGGTCGCGCTGTTGTCGTTTTCGACGAAGGGGTCGGCAAGTCATGAGAGTGTGGAGCGGGTGGCGGCGGCTTTGAAGCTGGTGAAGGAGCGCGAGCCGTCCCTGAATGTGGATGGCGAGCTTCAGGCGGACGCGGCTCTTGTGCAGAAGGTCGCGGATTTGAAGGCGCCGGGCAGTTCCGTGGGCGGGAAGGCGAATGTTCTTATTTTCCCGGATTTGAATGCGGGGAATATCGGTTATAAGCTGGTGCAGCGTTTGGGCGGGGCGGATGCTTTTGGGCCTTTTCTTCAGGGTTTCGCGAAGCCTGTGAGCGATTTGTCGCGCGGGTGTTCGGTTGATGATATTGTCAACACGGCGGCGGTTACTCTGGCTCAGGCGGCCCAGGCGAAATAGTATCCGGATCAGCATTTCGGAAAGCGGCTGTCTTTGGGCGCATTTTTTTGCCCGTAAGCGGGCAAAAAAACCGGGCTTTCCGCTGCAAGTCCTCGGATTTGCTTATGCAAATCCTGCGGGCTTTCCGCTGCAATCCCTTGCGCGCGCCCAGCGGCGGGCAGTGAATCTTCGTTGGCAAATTCGCGGGCCAGCCCCTTGCGCGGGCTGTACAAAGATGTTTCGCGCCAGGGAGTTGGAACCGCATTTTCTTTGCTGCTCAGGATACTATGCTTTAAGTGCACAGATAAGGGGAAAACATATTATGAAGGTTCTTCTTATGGGGTATGGCCGGATGGGGCACGAGGTTGAGGCGGCCCTGCTTCGCCGGGGTCATTCGGTTGTCGCCCGTATTGACGCGGCGCCGGGAGCCAGTGGCGCGGCGGCGAGTCCTTCGGGGGAGCAGATGGCGGAGGCGGATGTCGCTATTGAGTTTTCGCTGGCTCCGGCGGTTCGGGCTAACGCGCAGATGTACGCCGGAGCGGGTTTGTCCGCGGTTGTGGGTACGACTGGCTGGAAGGCCGATGAGGATGCTGTGCGCGCGGCGGTTCGGGCGTCGGGTATAGGTTTTTTGCGGGCTTCCAATTTTTCCATTGGGGCGCATATTTTTTTCGCTTTAGTGGAGGAGGCCGCGCGGCTTGTCAGTACGATTAGCGATTACGATGTTCTTATCCACGAAATACATCATAACCAGAAGAAGGATTCGCCTTCGGGTACGGCGCTGACAGCGGCGGCCCGTGTTCTGAAAAATCTTTCGCGGAAGAAGCGTGTCGTTACCGAAAAGCTGGACAGGCAGATCGCGCCGGAGGAACTGCATGTGTCCTCTTCGCGGGTAGGTTCGGTTCCCGGTGTTCATACCCTGCTGCTTGACAGTATGGCCGATTCCATTGAGATTACGCATACGGCCCGTTCAAGGGGCGGTTTCGCCTTGGGCGCGGTTCTGGCCGCGGAATGGCTGAGTGGTTCGGGGCCGGACGGTTCGGGAGCGGATGGGGCCGGGACAAAAAAGAAGGGATTTTTTGAAGTCGAAGACTTTATTAACGCGATTTTTTCAAAAGGGAGCTAAT
Organism: Spirochaetales bacterium; assembly: GCA_031266855.1. Classification (GTDB taxonomy): domain Bacteria; phylum Spirochaetota; class Spirochaetia; order DTKZ01; family DTKZ01; genus JAISAF01. The sequence continues at coordinate 3,633 of JAISAF010000002.1, read as the reverse complement.
CATGTATCAAGGCGTATATACTGCCCTCATTACCCCATTCAATAAGGATGGTTCGGTTGACAGGGAAGCGCTCAAGGATCTTGTGGAGTTCCAGATTACCGAAGGGATTTCGGGTCTGGTTCCGGTGGGCACCACGGGGGAGAGTCCTACGGTAAGCCACGACGAGAACGTTACGGTTGTACAGATAGTTATCGAACAGGCAAAAAAACGCGTGCCGGTTATCGCGGGTACGGGATCGAACTCCACGGCGGAGGCCATCGCCATGACGGGGCGGGCCAAAGACGTTGGAGCCGACGCGACGCTTCAGGTAACGCCGTATTACAACAAGCCCAGCCAGGAAGGTATTTACCGCCACTTTACCGCGATTGCCGATGCTGTGGGTCTGCCAATGATTATTTACAATATCGCGGGCCGTACCGCGAAGAATATCGAAAACGATACGATGCTCCGCCTGGCGCGGCATCCGAAAATCGTGGCTGTAAAGGAAGCCTCCGGCGATCTCGCGCAGGTGATGGATTTATACCGGAGAAAACCCGCCGATTTCGACATACTCTCCGGCGACGACAACCTTGGCCTGCCCATAATCGCGTTAGGCGGAACGGGAATCATCAGCGTGGCCAGCAATATCATCCCCGGGAAAATGGAACGGCTTGCGAAGCTCTGCCGCGAGGGAAAAATGGAGGAGGCGAGAGCGCTGCACTACGGGCTTCTGCCCTTCTTCAAGACGCTGTTTATCGAAACCAATCCTATCCCCGTAAAATACGCGGCGAGCCTTTTGGGGAAATGCGCGGAGGTCTACCGTCTGCCCATGTGCGGGATGACCGATGATAAAAAAGCGGCGATGCGGAAAGTCCTACAGAATATGGGACTGCTGTAAAAGATCATACTGGCGCATTTTTTCCGGCCCCCGGAGGGCCGGAAAAAACCGGGCTTTCCGCTGCAAGTCCTCGGAATTGCTCATGCAATTCCTGCGGGTTTTCCGCTACAATGCGCCCGAAGACGGTCGCTTTCCGATAGGTATGGATTGTAGCGGGCGCTATCGCGCCCCCGGAATCCCCCGCGCGCACCAGCGGCTAAGAAAGAAAAAAATCACCGCAAAGCCGAAAAAAGAAGGTTTTGCGCCGGAACTTATTTGACTTTCCGGTTTAATTTTCTCTCAAAAACCGGCAGTTTCATGGAACATGAAAATAAACGCCGATGCCATGACTTCCATGCGTTGAAAAACTTGACAGAAAAATATCATGCCGGTATAGTGAATTATGGGTTCATGGACAATTAAAAAAATACATGACGCCGTAAATAAAACAAGGGAAAACGGATCAATACATTTTAACTTTTATAATAATACCCAGTCTGAACTGGGAAATTTGAATGATTTCTTATTTAAGAAACGGGAAGATTTAATCCTGAATTATACAACAGAAAATAAAGACAATTTTGCGTTACTGCCATCATTAAAAGATATCAAAAAATTGCGATTACGTAATTATGATGCCCTGGATCCAATTAAAAACATGAATCATTTAGTGTATTTGGAAATTTACAATGTTAATAAAAAATATCTTGATATTGGCTTTTTTGAAGGATTGCATAATCTGCGTGAACTGCGTCTTACCGGAAAAGTAAGAAATATTGGAATGATTAAGAAATGCAAAAATAAGGATAAATTTATGAGAAATAAATCAACCGGCGATCTTGTAAAAATCAGTAAATTCATGAGTCTGGTATTACGGCATTCGCCGGAAACGATTCGCGTGAATATGGACAAAAACGGCTGGGTTAGCATTCAGGAGTTAATTGATAACGCGAATAAGTATAAAAATTTGCATTTAAGCGTTGATATAATAAAAATGGTAGTTGAAACCAACGATAAACAACGCTATATACTATCTGATGATGGGAAAAGAATACGGGCCAATCAGGGGCATAGTATAGCGGTTGATTTGGAACTGGAAAGTAAAACGCCTCCTGATATTTTATATCATGGAACCGCAACCCGTTTTCTTGATTCAATAATGAAAGACGGATTAAAGCCGATGACACGGCAGTATGTACATCTTTCACGAACCGAACAAACAGCAACGGCGGTTGGAAAACGGCACGGGGAACCAGTTATACTATATATTGACGCAAGGAAAATGCACGAAGACGCTTATAAATTTTATTTATCAGAAAATAAAGTCTGGCTAACAGATAACGTCCCGGTAAAATATATACTGGTAAAAGGCGCCTGATGGGATTTGACGCCATGTGCGGCAAATCCCGCAGGACTTGTGAGAGAACCGGCAGGTTCTTGAACAGGTCTATTCCCGCTGATAAAAGATAAGGAATTTTACCGCGAAGTCGAAAAAGTCGAAGATTTTTTTTGTTCTTTAAGTCTTTTTTTGCCTCCTTTTTCGATCATGAGATTCGGTTTTTCCCATGATTTGTGAGGTTGTGCGGAGTTTAGGGGAGGCAAAAAGTTTAGACAGGCCGGGGCTGCCGGACAGGTCTATTGACAATAAAACAGGAATCAGATATAAATAATTATGAACGAACTATATTTCCATGAAGATGACTATTGCCAGGTGGAGCTTCTCCCAATGGAAAACGAACAGTTTATTAAAAAGGAATTGGGCGAAATATCTGATTTTTCCGAAAAGAATAAAATTGCCGATGGTATATATTCCGATATTTATGTACGGAATAATGATCCTGTAAAAAAACTGGAAGACTATAAAATCGCTTATGCCGAAATGGATAAAATATTATCGGGTATTTCTATAAAACACGAAAAGGTTACTACCGGATATAGCAGCTATGTTGAAGCGTGCAAAAATACGACTGGGTATAGTTTAAATGAGATTAAAATATTCATTTCATACAATGATGAAAACTATATAACACATATCTGGTTCGATTTTTATTTAGAAAAACTAAGTATAGCGGAAGATTTATACAGGATCCTGGAAATTATAACGGATACTTATGATTTGATATTTGTAGACTGGGCATGGGGTTTTTATTCGCATGTGCGGCAGGATGGAGAATTAAAGAATAAATTGATTGAAATCAGTAAAAACCTGGCGGAATAACAGGACGCCTCAAACGGGTGTAATATTTATAGGGAAGCGCTAAGTAAAAATAAATTTCATGGAAACGCATACAACAGGGACAGACAGCCCGAATGAACTATGCGGAAAGCGGGCGTTGGTTACAGGCGGTACGAAAGGAATTGGCCTGGCGATTACGGAACGTTTAGCCAGCGCGGGAGCGGAAAGCCCGCAGGATTTGCATGGGCAAATCCGAGGACTTGGAGCGGATAGCCCGGCCCCGGCGCTCAAGCAGCCGGACGCTGGCGAACTCGGCGCCTGCCTGCGCGGCTTTTTTGGTGAACTCGATTGTCGCGTAGGCGGATTCCCTGCCGGTTCCTGCCATGAGGGTTTTTCCGGGGGCGCGGTTTTTCGCGATAAGTTTTATTACTTCCAGGGCTTCCCCGTCGGTCAGGCTGCGGAACTCCCCGTTTGATCCCAGGGGCATATAGCCGCCCAGATCGGTTTGGTTCATTTTTTCGATATTGAAGGCAAGCCCTTCGTAGTCGATTTCACCGTCTTTGAAGAACGGCGTCATTACCGGAGGGAAAACTCCCGATAG
>JAISAF010000487.1 GCA_031266855.1 Spirochaetales bacterium | reverse complement strand
TTTGGCAAACAAGTTTACTTCGTATCGGGTTTTCCGGTTTCTGGCATTTCTGTATACCACGGTGAACAGGGGCATTGTGTATGCTGTCAATACACAAGGCCGCGTCGCTGGGCGCGCGCCAGGGATTGCAGCGGAAAGCCCGCAGGCGGGCCGAGGACTTGGAGCGGAAAGCCCGGTTTTTCGCGGCGCAGCCGCGAAAAAGACGCCATTATCTTGGAAAAATTTAAAGCGATCCGCCGGTCCCGGCACTGTCCTCCGTGTGCGGTGCCGGCTGGGGCGCGGCCTTTTTACGGAAAATCCGTGTGTACAGGGCGCGCAGGAGGCCGGTGAGGGCGAAACCGCAGAAGCCGATAACGATTGCGAGCTGGATATACCAGATAAGGAGCAGGCCCGCGAAGAATATTGCCAGGAACGTGGAGAAGGATTTTTTTCCGCGCAGATAGTAATTTACCACGTGGGTATAGCGCACGCGTGTTACCATAAGGATTCCCGCGACAAAGGTAACTATGGGAAGTGCCCAGATGGTCGCCTGTTCGATAATATCGAAGAGATACGGCGAGTGGTTTGCTATTTTCGGAAGAATATCCTGCTGAAAGATGACAAGGCTCACGACAACACCCGCCGCGGCGGGCGAGGGCAGACCGGAAAAATTCATGTGGGCGGATTCGTCTTCTTCGTTTTCCACATTAAAGCGCGCCAGGCGGATAATCGCGCAGACGGCGTATACAATGGCGATGAGAAAAACAATCTGAGTCAGCGCGCCCCCAAATCCGGGAAGGGCTGTCTTCCAGCGTTCCAGATACACGCCGACAACCTGCATCATAAGAAACGCGGGCGCGACGCCGAAACTGATAGCGTCTGACAGGCTGTCCAGTTGCCCGCCGAAACTGGAAGTCGTTTTGGAAAGGCGGGCGACCCGCCCGTCCATGACATCGGCGATCATCGCCAGAAAAATCATGTACCCCGACAGGGCGAAAAGCGTAAAACCCGGCCGCCGGAAGATCAGAATATCGGCGCCCGCCCCCCGGCTGGCATAGACAATCGCGATAAAGCCGCACATGGCGTTCATCAGCGTGATAAGCGAAGGCAGAATCGCTATATATTTCAGTCTCCTGCGGCCCGGCTGGGTCCGCCTGCCATTTCTTGTTTCCCGTCTCATTAATTTGTACCTTTATTTGTGCCCATTTGCACCTGATTTATACCCCTTGTGCCCGTTTGCACCTGATTCATACCCGGTTTATACCTGACAAGAGGAGTAAGCCCCGCCCGGACCGCGTCGCCGATCTTTACCGCGATATCATAACGGCCATCCTCCGCCGCGGGAAAATACAGCTCCGTCCGGGAACCGAACTTTATCATACCGAACCTCTCGCCCTGCGCATAACGGCCGCCCTCGGACGCGGCGCAAACAATATGCCGCGCGATGGCCCCGCTTATCTGCCGCACCAGAAGCTGATCCTCCGGCTCCGAAAGACGCGTCATAAGAATATCGTTGGATTCGTTCACCCTTCCCGATTCCGGGGACAAGGCGTTTTTGAAAGCCCCTTTTTTATAGCTAATCCCGTCTATCCGCACGGAGCAGGGCGCCCGGTTTATATGGACATTGAAAACACTCAAAAAAATACCTATCCGCACAGCCTTCCGGCCCAGCCCCCCATCATCAACAGGCGATATATCCGTAACCCTGCCATCCGCGGGCGAAAGAAGAACATTTTCATCCAGCGGCACACCTCTGCGCGGATCACGAAAAAACGAAAACATCCATATTAAAACAAGACCAAGGATAATCCCCACCGGCAGCAGCCAGGGCGCGGGAAAAAACACAAAAACAAGCGCCAGCATCAGGGCAAGCGTCAAAAGAGGAAAAAGCGCGACCTGCGGCATACCGTATTTGGTAAGAGGTATTCTCATACGTGAAAGTGTATCAAAAACAGCGCCGGAGGACAAGCGGCATTTATTTTGATGGGCGCATTTTTTTGGGCGTGCTTCGCCCGCCCAAAAAAACCGGGCTTTCCGCTGCAAGTCCTCGGATTTGCTTATGCAAATCCTGTGGGCTTTCCGCTGCAATCCCTTGCGCAGCAGCTTAGAACCAGTTCCCGGAATTGCCGTGGCAAATTCCGGGACAGCGAATTACCATGCCCAGGTAAACGCACGCGGAAGCGTGTTTTGCCATAACAGACTTGCCGGGGCTGGTCGAAAAATTGCATACGCAATTTTTCTGCTCGCCCATGCATCCTGGCAAGAGGCCCAAAAAAACTCCTGTCGTATACACAGGTTAAAGGGCCGAGGTAATTCGCTGCGCGCAACCAGGCGGTCGCAATTTTGAGTGGCAGCTCAGAACCAGGCAACGCACATAATTGCCCCGGCAATTATGTACTCATAACCAGGCGGAGGCAATTTGCGCAAGCAAATTGCCCATCAGGGAAGCTCTAAAAACATTCCTACTATGATTTCTCAGTCTAAAGGAAAAAATTGCTGTGGAAACAGCAATTTTTTCCTGTGCGTACTATCAGCAACAAAAAGTTTTTAGAGGTTCCCGGGCCGTCTTCGGCCCATCCCTTTCACGGTTCCGGCTGCCGCCACCACGATTACCGTAAACTGTTACGCTTGCAGGCCTGCCACCAGGCACAGCGCGTAACGCGCTGTGCACGTCTTTATCACCAACCGGCTGCCGGGCGG
>JAISAF010000485.1 GCA_031266855.1 Spirochaetales bacterium | reverse complement strand
AATGAAGTATAACAGGATCATTTGATGGGGGCCCGGCCGATCACTTTCCGGCCGGTCTGGTACTGCCACCCAACCGCCCCCCGGGTATGCGGAACAGGTGATACCAATATCCTCTATTTCTTTTCGCTTGTTTCAGCATGAAACTCCCGGTTCAGCAGGGCCTCAAAAGGGGCTGACAGCCTTGCAACTGTCGTTTCTGTGAATGCGAAGCATTCACAGAAACGACACTGCCGCTGCCGTTCGCGCCAGGGATTGGAGGGATGCGAAGCAGCCACGCCGCAGGCGGGGCCGTAGCGATAGCGGAGTCCCGTAAAGCCCGGCCCCGCCGTCTGCGGCGGGGTGGCGCCCAAATATAAAAATCCCCGCGCTTTGCTATTCTATCTCTTTACTCTGCCTCTTTATCTGCCGATACTTTGCATGGTATACTATCCGCGCTCTGCGAGGGGGCTTTAGGAGGCAGGATGAAAAAAAGGCGGATTTTTCTTATCGCGGCTGTTTTATGTGCCGGTTTTCCGGTTTTTTCCCTTTTTGCCCAGAATGAAAAAGAGAATGACGCTTTTTTTTCGTTTGATTTACATCTGGGCCTTGGCGTTCTGCCCTTTGCGAACGCGGAGTATATTCCTGGGGGTAGCGAGCCGAAAAGCATCCTGTACCAGACGGCGCGGCTTAGTCCGGGTTTCAGGCTGGGTAAGTTCGGGATGGATTTTGATTTCGACCTGAACTTCCGTTTCGACGGCGGCGATAATGGCGAGCGGCCCGATTATAGAAAAGAGGACTGGGAATATGATGGCGCGTGGGAATTTTTTAACCTGTATGTGCCGAAGATCCGCAGCGTCCGGTATGGAGGGGAAGGGGATCCATTTATCCTCCGTTTGGGTTCCATTCAGGGGATAACTCTTGGAAACGGTTTTATTGTGTCCTCCTATACAAATGAGATGTTTGCGCCGGAAAACCGCGTTCTTGGCGGGACGGTGAATATTTTTGGCGATCTGGTCGATATTCCCTACTTTGGCATTGATATTTTTACCTCGAATGTCACCCGTTTTGATGTTACTGGCGGTCGCTTCTATGTCCAGCCCCTGAAAGCCTTTTCAACTTCGATTATAAAAGACCTTGAAGCGGGGGTCTCCCTGGTGGCTGACCGGGATCCTTTCTACTTTGGCAAACGCTATCAAATGTACGATCCCGCGCTTCTTGCTTTTGCTGATGACGCGGAACTTGTTTCGCTTTTCGATTTGGATTTCAAGCTGCCGCTTGTGCACCATCCCCTTTTCAGTTTAACCGTATTCGGAGACCGGGCAAGCCAGAAGGCCAAAACCAGCTACATGGGCGGTATTTCAGGGCGGATTGGGGGAGTTCTGCTCTACGAGGGGCAATTCCGCGCGCTGGATAAGGACTTTATTCCAGGTTATTTCGGCGCGTCGTATGACCTGTACCGCGGCGAGCAGTACCAGGTATTTAATGCGGGGAAGCAGGGTGTTCCGGGACTGGAGGAATGCAAATCGTATCTTGCGTCTTTAGGTTTAGCGCTTTTTGATGACGCGCTCATCTTCAAGCTGGTTTCCGAAGGGCCGGTAAACAGCGCCGCCGGACGCCTGTATAACTGGCAGGGAGTTTTCACCTTGCAGGAAGGGTGTATTCCCTATTTTTCCTTTGATATCCTGTACGACAAAAGGAATATGGCGGATTTCGGTGATTTCATGGACTGGAAGCAGGACTCTATGGTCAAGGCCCGCGTGAATTACCATTCAGGTCCGGCTTTGCTGTCGCTGGTGTATGCTTTACGGCATATTCCAACAGCGAATGGGCTGGATACGCAGATTGTGGCGGGCATTGAAGGCCGGGTTCAGGTGTACTGAAAAAGATGTATTGGAAAAAGGTGTACGTAGAGCCTGTTCAAAATCTCATTTATAATTCGGAATTTGGGCGCCTTTTTGGCGCGTTGCGCCAAAAACCGGGCTATCCGCTCCAATCTTTTTTACCGCTTCGCGGTAAAAAAGGATTCCGGGGGCGCGGTGAGCGCCCACTACAATCCATACCTATCGGAAAGCGACCGTCTTCGGGCGCATTTCCGCTACTATCCCTGGCGCGCACCCAGGGGTTTTCAAGATGATATTGAACAGACTCTTAGTGAAGGAGACGCATATAAAAATGAAAACACAGAAAAGCAGAAAAACGGTTTTTATCCGCGGATACCTGGGCCGTCTCCTTTTTGCGGGGAGTATGTTCTTCCTGGGTGTTTTCCCCGTCCTGGCCCAGTCCGAGGTTGTCGCCATTCTTGAATACTGCGATTATCCCGACCAGGTATATATAACCGACAGCGAGGGTTTTCTGGTGCGGCAGGCCTACTTCGGCCTTGATATGGGAAAAGGCGACAGCATCAGAACCGAAAATACGGCGGCGGAGCTGCGCCTTACGCATAACAATTCGATTATCAGGCTTGCGCCCCGTACCAATCTGCGTATCGACAGTTTGGATGGATCGCGGGGAGACACCGACAACAGTTTTTCGCTCCTGTCGGGGAAAATGCTCTGTGTTGTTCCGGCTTCCGCCGGGGGAAAATTCCTGGTAAAGACGCCCGCCGGGCTGTGTGAGGCAAACGGCGCGCATTTCGCGGTAAGCGCCGAGCAGGGCATTGTGGACGCCGCGGCTGTAAGAGAAGGAACCGTCTCCTTTACAAAAACCGGCAGCGGCCAGACCATTGTTATCGGCGCGGGGCTGGCGGCGGACGCTCTGGTACGGGATTTTCAGCCGGAGGTATGGCCGGAAGAAAAAATCGACAGGATTTTTTATGATCTTGATTTTGTCATGCTTGATCCCGGCGCCATCCTGAAAACCGAACCTCCCGCTCTGGAACCCATTCCCCCCGCCGCCGCTTTGGCGTCTCCTGAAACAGCTCCGGCTGAACCTGCCGGGGATAATTCTTCCCCGAAAGATATTTTTTCCCTGAACGCGGAAATGGGAATGGTAACAATCGAAAAGAAAAGTTACGCGAAAATAGCCATAAACCCTCTTCTTTCACTAGGCGATTTTCGGATGGCTTTGCACCTCCCCCTGATTTTCAGCGGGGATTTCATGGCCCAGGACGACAGGTACAAACCAGCCGGAAACGATGAATGGGATTTTGGCAGAAACGTGGATCAGGACCGCCATAGGGATGTCGCCAGGAAGGATTTCCTGCGGGACCTTGCGCTGAAACTGTATTTTATTGAATACGGGCATCCCGGCGATACCTTTTTTATCAACGCGGGAAACATACGTGAATTAAGCATCGGTCATGGCTCCCTGATGTATAAATACGCAAACGATACGGATTTCCCGGCGCTGCGCAGAGTGGGTGTTCATCTGGGCATGAATACCTCTATCGGCGGCTTTGAACTCATGAGCGCCGATCTCGCGGAAGCCGATATTGCCGCCGGCCGCCTGTACGCGAACCCCATCACGGCTGTCCCCTTTTCCATCGGAGTCTCCGCCGCCGTGGACAAGCATCCGGTTTTCAGCGTTTCGGACTCCGTAAAATCCAGCTTTCCGCTGGGTTCAGGAGAAAACCCCTCGGCGATTGATCCCATGTTTCTGGGCTTTGCCCTGGATACCGATTTCCAGCTCATAAAAGAGGATTCCCTGTCGCTTACCGTGTTTGCCGACACGGCTACCATGATTCCGTATTTGCGGCATGAATACGCCGGAGCTTCCCCGCTTTTCAGGACACGCGGCGCGCTGTTTGACGCGTACTACGATAATTCGTTTTCCGGCAGGTTCAGGAATTACGGCCTTACCGGAGGTCTCTTCGGGAACATCGATGTTTTTGATTACCGGCTGGAATACCGCCAGTACCGGGGATTTTTCCGCCCGGGGTTTTTCGGCCCCAACTACGATCACCTGCGGGCGCGGCTCGCGTGGGAAGCCCTGGATTATATTGCCGCCCCCGGCTCCTCCGGCTATGACAGAAAAACCATCGCCGTGTATGGCGAAGCCGGCGTTACCCTGTGGGATAAACTGCACCTGAGCGCGGGCTACCTTTTCCCCGGCGAAATGGACGGCGGGAACATTGACAGCTCGGACCGGGATTATTTTGAACTCCGGTTCAGCCTGGGAAAAGGCCTTATCCCCGTGCCCGTTCTCGACCGGCTCTCGCTCTCCCTCTCGTACACACGGGAAATGTTTGCCCCCCTCGTGCGCGACCTTACCCGCGGCAGGCACGCCGAGTTTGTCAGCCCCTATACCGTATTCAAAAGCGAAGCCTCCTACGCCGTTACGGACAACGTTGACATTGCCCTGTCCCTGGCCACCGCCGCGGATCGCGACGCCGAAGGCTACATCGTATACGACGCGGACTTCAACCCCGAATGGTCATACACCCTCGCCATTCAAACCCGGATACGCTTTTAAGATTTTTCGGGCGCATTTTTTGCGGCTAACGCCGCAAAAAACCAGGCTATCCGCTGCAATCTTTTTTACCGCTTCGCGGTAAAAAAGGATTTCCGCTTCTATCCTTTGCGCGCGCCCAGCGGCAAAAGGAATTTACCGCCAAGTCGAAAAAGTTAAATAAGTATAAGATATGAAGTTCCCGCTCGGCGTAGTCTCCAGACTACGCCGTGTTAAACGCAAGGCTCCTGCCTTGCAATTGTCAAAAACTACCAATAAGCGGTTCTATAGGGCAACGTCATTAAAATCATTTTGACCCGCTCGGCGTAGTCTCCAGACTACGCCGTGTTAAACGCAAGGCTCCCGCCTTGCAATTGTCAAAAAACCGTCCTGGATCAATGTATAAATTCCGGTAAGATTTGCCTCAAGCTCTTTCACGTCAATACCCTGTGTTGGGTGTTCGGGGTAATCATCCAGATAACCGACCAAATATTTTTTTTCTTTTGTGTATGTATATTTAAGTTCCATCACACACCCCTTAAAAATTTCTTACCTGCATACCCTATAAGATAATCTACACCCCGCGGATTATGGAAAGCAATATTTTAGCATAAAACAGGGTTCCGTGGTATATGGTGCCAGGCAGGTTTTTGCAAAATATAGAAAGAAATTTTAACCGCCAAGTCGAAAAAGTTGAATAAGTATAAGATATGAAGTTCCCGCTCGGCGCAGTCTCCAGACTACGCCGTGTTAAACGCAAGGCTCCTGCCTTGCAATTGTTTTCGCGTCTTTTTTTTGACTTCTCCGACTTCGCGGTAATTCTTTTTCGCCTAACGGTTTTGCGTTATGCGCACGGTTTATATGCCGCGGGAGTAGTGCCGGCCCGAAGAACCCGGACGAAGGGGTAGCGGAAGCCCACGCAAGCCCGGACTATTTTTCAAAG
>JAISAF010000401.1 GCA_031266855.1 Spirochaetales bacterium | reverse complement strand
AGCGGAAAGCCCGGTTCCGGGGCCGCGCCAGCGGCCCCGGGATGCGCTATCATAATGATCGGAAAAAAGCACATGCTTTTACCCTGCCTACTGGCAATGGAGCCTTCCCCCTTCATCTGATTCCTGATATAGTGATAGAAAATTAAAGAGTGCGGTACAGGAGTGCGCTATGGTGCGTTTTGAGGATGAGGGTGAGGATGCGAAGGGGGACAGGGCGGATGGGAGTGAGGCGGTTTTTCAAAGGCTGCTGAAGACGCGGAGTATCCTTGTGTCGGGGGAGATTGACAAGAGTCTGGCGGAGAAGACGATTCGCGGGCTTCTGCTTCTGGAGGCGGAGGGGGACGCGCCGGTTAAGATTTTTATTGATTCGCCTGGCGGGGATGTGGATGCGGGTTACGCGATTATTGATATGATGGCTTTTATAAAGCCCGATGTGTGGACTATTGGTATGGGGCTTGTGGCGTCGGCGGGGGCGCTGATTCTTCTGGGGGCGCCGAAGGAGCACCGTGTGGGGCTGCCGCATTCACATTATCTTATTCATCAGCCGCTTTCGGGTCTGCGGGGTGTTGCTACGGATATCGGGATTCACGCGCGCGAGCTTGAGAAGGTGAGGGATCGGATAAACCGCTTTATCGCGGACGAGACGGGGAAGCCTCTGGATCAGGTTGTGAAGGACACGGACAGGGATTTCTGGATGAACGCTGAGGAGGCCCGCGCCTACGGTCTTCTGTCGGGTATTGTGGCGCGGCGTTCGGAATTTCCGGTTTAAGCGTCCAGTCTAAGCGGCGGTTTTTTTGTATATGGTTTTGCTGTATATGGGCAGTCATAAAGCAGTGATATGGGCGGCGGCACAGGCGGGTGATGTGAACGGTGGCATGGCCGGATGTTATGAGCGGTGACTGCTTTCCGGGATTTTCCGCGGGGGATTTTCCGCCGGGTGTTTCCCTGTACACGGGCAAGGTACGGGATGTTGTTGATACCGGCAGGGAACTCCTTATTACCGTAACGGACAGGATTTCGGCTTTTGACCGCGTTCTGGCTCTGATTCCTTCAAAGGGAGAAATTCTTTCGCGGGTAAGTCTGTGGTGGTTCGATAAGACAAGCGGGGTTTGTCCGAACCATGTGAAGGCCCAGCTTTCGGCCCGTACAACGGTTGTGCGGAAAGCCGCGATTATTCCTATCGAGGTTATTGTTCGCGGATATTTGACGGGTTCCGCCTGGCGGGATTACCAGGCGGGGAAGGCTGTCAGCGGGCTGCGGCTTGCGCCGGGAATGAGGAAAAATCAGATTTTTGAAACACCGCTTATTACTCCTTCCACCAAGGAGGCTTCGGGTCATGATGAGCCGGTTTCGGAGCGGGAAATTGTGGAGCGGGGTATTGCCGCCCCGGATGTGTGGGGCCATGTTCACGAAAAGGCGCTTGCCCTTTTCCAGCATGGTACGCGGATAGCCGCTTCCCGCGGGCTGATTCTTGTTGATACCAAATACGAGTTCGGCCTGTTGCCCGGCGGCGGGCTTATCCTTGCGGACGAGCTGCATACTCAGGATTCCTCCCGCTACTGGTACGCGGACGGCTATGAGGATATTTTCCGCGCGGGGGGCGAACAGCGCCAGTTGGACAAAGAGTACTTCCGCGCGTGGCTGATTGAACAGGGTTTTATGGGCGAGGGGACAGCTCCTGACATTCCTGATTCCGTGCGGGAAGAAGTGTCCCGGCGCTATATTGAGGCATATAAGGCCATAACCGGAGAAAATTTTACAAAAAAAGCGCTTCCGTTTGAAGCAGAACGGGAAATCGTGAAGAACTATATAAGAGAAAACATATAAAAACGCCGGAATGACATGCCTTTTCCGGCAGTGGGGAGAGGTCTGGATATGAGAAGTTTTCTCTGTATTTTTTGTCTTGTTTTTGGTTTTTCGTCCTGCGGCGGGTGTTCGCTGGATTCCGGGGACTCCGGGGCGGACGAGGCCGGGTATACATTTCTTTCCTACAATCTGTGCAATCTTTTCGATGATGTTCGGGATGGGTCGGAGTATGCCGAGTTTGATCCGGCGGGGGGCAAGTGGTCTTCCACGGATTACGCGAAAAAACTTAAAAGCGTCGGCAGGGTTATCGCCGAATCGGTTCCCGGCGGGCCTGATTTTGTTGCCTTGGTTGAAATCGAAAACGATAAGGCGCTTGCCGATCTTGCCGCGGGCCCTTTAAGCGATCTGGGCTACCGCTGGGGCGTCACCCTTCCGACAGCGGGGTCCGCGATCCGCGTAGGTTTTTTGTCCCGGTTTGCGGTGAAAGACCTTCGCGGGCACACGCCGCCATCTTCGGGATTTTTTCAGCGCTCGTTTCTGGAACTGACTCTGGATATTGGGGGCGAGGAGCTTACGGTATTTATTTGCCATTTCAAGGCGAAAAGCGAGGGGGAAGCCGCGACCGAGAATTCCCGCAGACTCGCCGCGGATACTCTTGTCCGGCGGATAGGCGAAATAAAGCCGCGCCGCACACAGGTTCTTGTTCTGGGCGACTTGAACGAAAACATTGACGAGTATGAAAGAAAGGCCGGCGCTTATCTGACAGCGCTCATGCCCCCGTCCGCCGCTCCGGTAACGGGGGATCTTCTTCCGCTGTATGTAAGCGGCAGCACGGAGGAAACCACCCTGGCCGGTGAGCCGGTTTTCTACTCTCCCTGGCTCGATGATCCGCCTTTTCCCGGATCATACTATTACCACGGCTGGGAAACCATCGACCACGCTCTTCTGTCGCGGGGACTTGTCGACGAGGCCGGTCTTGTTTTTGATTCATTTACTGTTATACGCAATGACTTCATGCTGACCGCCTCCGGCGCGCCGAAGAAGGAATTCTCCGACCACCTGCCCATTCTGGTACGCATAAGAAAAAAGGACTAACTTAAGGCGGCGGGAATTTTTTGGGCGCCTTTTTTTGGCCGCGCCCCGCGCGTCCAAAAAAACCGGGCTTTCCGCTGCAAGTCCTCGGATTTGC
>JAISAF010000399.1 GCA_031266855.1 Spirochaetales bacterium | reverse complement strand
TTCTCCATACGGCCGCGCCCCCTGGGAAGATTATATACCTTCCCGGCTTTAGCCCGCGGGCAGACATCATGAAGCGGCCCGCCCCATGAGTTAAACATACCAGGCGCGGCAGAGTCAAGAGAGCGATGGATATATCCCTGATAGGGTTTCGGTGGTTATTTTTTCTGATCAAAGATGGCGCATTTCCGGCGCTTCGCGCCGGAAACCGGGCTTTCCGCTCCAAGTCCTCGGAAGCGCCAATGCGCTTCCTGTGGGCTTTCCGCTGCAATCCCTTGCGCCGCTACAGCGGCCCGCGAAAGACTGCCCCCGGCTGTCTGTCGCGCCGGGCCTGCACCCCAAGCATGAAGCGAAGTGCACGTCTTTATCGCCACCGGCTGCCACTTATAGAATATAGGGAAATGCATACCGGCAGTAGCGGCTGGTGTGCAATGATAAGTGGAATGATATAGATCACGGAGATTGACCAATAGAAAAAACTTTAAGGATTCTCAGTAAGGATACTGGTGTCGCAAAAAATTATTAATTCGGCAACATCGTTATGCGAAGTTCTTGTTTGTCTGCATATATTATTATATATTGATAAAACCACCGGCTATGCCGTGCCCGGAGTGATTCAAATGATAAAATAATGTACTCCTGAGGAAGCCCCTGAGAAGACAAAAACAGGAGTACAAATGAAAGGATGGTAAAGCTTAGCACATACCAGGCGGGAATGTAAGGTACAGGTTTACTGTGTCAGTACAGTAGGACTGGATAAAAAACAAATCCGGGAGTACATACAAAACCAGGAGAAATTAAAGGCTGGTGAGCAGGGTTATCTAAATTCTTAGCCCCCTTTAAGGGGGCTTCCTCAAGCCACCGGCTATGCCGGTGGTCTTTGACTTTTAAATCATTTTGTTAAAATCCTATTACTAAATGGCATCCTATAAAATCATAACGTACTAGTAAATGATCAGATTGGTATCTTTCCGTTTTTACATATAATGCAATTCTATCTTCAAATGGACTTTTGTAACACCTAACACATCAACTTTTCCATATAAGCCCGAAGTTACTTTTTCCCCCTTTCCATTTATTTTCTTTACCCAAATACTTATTCCATCTCTTCCACCTTCATCATAAGAAGAATATTCTATTACTAATCCATATCTTGCTTTTAACATTTCCATTGTCTCTATTTCAATATCCGGTTGTGATATGATATTATATTGTTGCAATGTTTCCGTTATCGCTGCTTCGTCGTGTTGCCAATAATCCTTAAATTTTTCTTCAGCAGTGCCATTGCTCTCCCTGGTATACATTGTAAGATTTGTAATTCTTTCAATTTGTCTATCGGTTATTGTATCATCTATAAGAATATAAACCATATTTGTAACTCCTAATCCGTAGATAGTTCTATCAAATTCTGTATATGCTAATTTACCATCTCTCGACCATCCTTAGGGGATAAATTTCCATCAAGATATACTTTATTCATTATATATCGCCTATTAGTCGTTAAACTAGTTATTTCGCTAGAATTTATTTGAGCATATAATTCAAAATCAATAATTATTATTGAGAAAATGATAAATAATTTTTTTACCAGAAATTTGTTCATAGTACCTCCAATACTCTCTTTATAGAATAGAAACAATTGTAAACCCTGTCTATCCCAATTTCGCATAACTATGGAATTTGCCGCAAAATGGCGGCAAATTCCACCGTTTTTGTATCGAAACTATCCCCGAAGCTGCGGGGTTTCTAAACAGCTCTATTCTTTCTTCAAAGCATGCTGCCGCCCCACAGCGCTTTTACGTTTCCGCTGTTACCGTAAGCAGCGCGCCGCTTTCAACAAAAACAGGCACATTAAAAATCGAATATTTTGAAATATAGTCCCTCGCCGGATCGCTCAGTTCGCCCAGAACAGCGTGCCATGCCTGTACTATACGGTAGTCTTCCACGGACATAAGGATTGCCGCAGGTCTTTTCCCCGCTTCCCGCAAATCCCGCATCTGCCGCCACAGCTCCGCGATAATCTCCTCCGGCCTCGGCTGGGTTTCAAGCCCCGCGCTCCCCATCAGGCAGTCTCCAGCGATTCGTAACGAATACAAAGCGCCGACAAAAGAAACCGCAACTCCGGCCGATCCGGCGACCCGCTCTCAATAGCCCGAAGGAATATACGCCGCAGAAAATCCGCCTTCCCCGGCGGAAACGACGTAAGCCCTATCATCTTCGCAATGATTACACGCGCGGCCCCATCGTCCTTCCAGACAGAATACAAAGTCTTCCGCAAAGCCTTCATCTCATCCACCCTGGCGGTATCCGCGCGCCCGCGCCGGATCGGCGTATCAAACAGATTCACCAGCCCCGTACGCGGATCCTCCCCATAAACACAAAAAAACGGATAAAACCACTCATCCATAGACAAAACCCCAGCCACCGACAGAATAACCTGATTCTGAATATCCCGCGCCAGGTTTGGCCGCTCAAGAATTTCCATCAAAACAGCAAGCGAATCCATATCCCCATAAATACGCAAAGCCTCCGCCCCAAAAATAATAAGAAGCGGATTCGGCGTAGCCCTGACAATAAGCTCGACCCTGCGGATACTCGACTTGTCACGCAGCCGCGCAAGCGCGACCATACTTTCAGCACACAAAAGGTAATCCTCGGATTTCAACGCCTCACGCAAAACACCAAGCGCGCCACGAGCCTCCTTTACCCCCAGAATCCGCGCCGCGGTCCGGGCAGTCGTGTATTCGTGATTCTGCACCTCCGCGATAAGCGCGTTTACAATCTTCATATCAGCCGTATGGGACTCAAGAGCGCGCAAAGCCTCGCTACGAATCATGAAACTCGGCGAACGCAAACGCAAAAGAAGCCCCGCCGCGGAAACCTCCGACGGAGAAGTACGCATCTCACGAATAACCTTGCGCTCGTCCTCAAAAGAACGCGTACGCTCCAGCCTGTTCGTCAAAACAATCGCACGCAAATCCCGCACGGAAAAAAGCATATTCAAAGCGCTACGCACACTATACAAACCGTAACCCTTGATCCGATACAGCCCCACCAGCGTCAGCAGCGTAAGAACAAACACCAGCAAAAAAAATATCCTGTGCGCAAGCATAAGGGAAAGACCAGACTGCGTCAAAGTATCCAGAAGAATACCACCCGCAAACGAACCAAACGCGCCACCCAAACCATAAACAAAAAAATAAAGAATACCCCAGTTCATCTGATCCTGAGGCTCAACCGCCGAATAAAAATACGCCTGCGCCGCGTTCTCCTGACCAAACGAACCAAGATTGAAAATAAGAAATCCTACCGTAAGAAAAAGAAAAATCTCCCACACATGATCAAACCCAGGCCCAATAATAAAAAAAACTATCCCAAGAAGAAAAACCCCAGTAAAAAAAATAAGAATCGGCTTCGAACCAAGCCGGTCAAGCAGAACCTTCGCGATAAACCCCATAAGCATCGCGCCCAGATACCCAATAGCCGACAAATACATTGTTAAATTATCCGCCAGGTCATACACATTAGCCGCATAAACAATAGTAAAAGGCCGCCCCATCCCCGCCAGAAACATAATCAGGAAAAACATCAGCATAAACATACGAAAGGACTTCTGCGCAAAAGCCCTCTTCACCGAACTAAAAAAGTTCTCCGCCGCCTGACTCTGCACCGAGCCAGTATGCCCCGGCATACGAAAAAGCGACAAACCCCCAATAAGCCCCAGAACAACACCCGCCAGAATAAGCATCGAATACCGCTCAATCGGCGCCGCCTCGGAACCCAGAAAAAACGCAATACACAAACCCGCCACAATCGCGGAACCCTGATTAAGAATCTGAATAAGCGAAAGATAATCGCCCCGGTCACGCCCCTCCGAAACATCGCCAATGATAGGACTATTGGAAACCATCCCAATCCCCCGCACCATCTGAAAAGCCAGCGACCCCGCAATAATAAGACCAAAACCAGCGCCCGGCATCCCCCGCAAAACCAAAATAGGCGAAAAAATCATCGGAATAACAAGAACATACCGCAACGTCCAGCAACAACAAAAAAGCCGGCACACACCAGCACGCCCAACAATATTCCGCCCCAAAAAAATGAAAAAAAACGAAGCATACGTAAACGACGAAACCATCCCAATAATCGTGCCCGACGCACCCAGCCTGAGTAAATACAACGTAATAATATTTCCCGTCAAAAGCAGAAACGACACCGAATTAAAAACCGAAAAAAACGCAAAAACCTTCCTGCTACGCATCCTCTCCGACGGAGAAAGTTCAAGAATCCGCATAAATCGTTATAATATACTAAACTCCCCCCCACTATGTCCAATAAAAAACACAAGCCCCGATGAAAAGTACAGACGGGCGCCTCCCCACCGCTGGAGCGCCGGGGCCGGGCTTTCCGCTCCAAGTCCTCGGATTTGC
>JAISAF010000395.1 GCA_031266855.1 Spirochaetales bacterium | reverse complement strand
GCAAAAAAACCGGGCTTTCCGCTCCAAGTCCTCGGAAGCGCCGATGCGCTTCCTGTGGGCTTTCCGCTCCAATCCCTGGCGCGCGCACCAGCGGCTAACAAAGGTCCCTCCGCCCGGCGCAGGCTCTGCCTACGCCGGGTTAGAAGCAAGCGTCCACGCTTGCAGGTCTGTCACCAAACACAGCGCGTAACGCGCTGTGCACGTTTATCACCAACCGGCTGTCGCGCACCAGCGGCCGGGCTGCCAGTAGGCGGCCCAAAAAGGTGCCAGGTACGTTTTTTGATAGCACACTCTGAAATATGACGCTATTCCGTGAAACGCAAAAAAGTACCTGTCGCCATTTCAGTATATCGTTATTCTTTGCTTCTTTAACTTCTCCGGCTTCGCGGTAATTTTTCTGCGGCGTCGGGCTTTGCGGTAACTTTTTTTTGAGATAGCATGCTTTCCGGGACGCTGAAATACGCCGCCCTTACGCGCTTTTCATGGCTATTCGGATGGCGTCCAGCAGACGCGCAAAACCATTCATAAACTGAGTGCGGAAAAGCATAACAGGCCCGTAATCAGAAAATTCTTCAGGCTCCATCGCGCCTTCTTCGTAAGCGCGGCTGAAATTGGGAAGTTTATCCTCAAGCTCCCTGATGATGGAAGCGGGGATTTCCGTATCGGCAAGCGCCTCGACAGGAGGATTCTTCCGGTTAAGTTCCGCCGCGGTACTCCAGTTGATGGTTATATGGAGATCCCCGCCCACAAAATTGGTAAAATGCTCCAAACCCCGCGCGCCGCCGCCAAGCATCCTGCATTCGTATCCTTCGCGCCGAAACAGCCGGTATTCCTTCAACGCTATCGCTGTACCCGCAAGTTTTAAGGCCCCTGGAGAAACAGGAATTTTCTCTTTTTCGACAATATCCTTGAAATACTGATCCATGATTCCCGTAATATGCGTAATAAACAGGGGCGGCCGGTTTCCGTATTTTTTCGAAAATTCCTGATACAAACGATACACGCTGACAGCCTGGGAAAGAGAAAAAACTTCCGTGGCGCATACAGGAATATTATTCCTAATCATCTCTTCAATGACCTTGAGCCCCGGCGCGGTCACAGGAATTTTGGACATATAATTCGGAGCAAGCTTCCCGGAACGCAACGAAGCCTCGATAATATACCGGGTATTTTCCTCCCGCCGCGGGTCTTCCTGTATGGTAACAAAACCGGCTTTACCCCCGCTGGCCTCAAAAACAGGAAGAAACAGCCGCATCAGTTCGGCGGAAACGTTATGGTACACAGCCTCCGCCGCGGCATTAACATCCTTCTCGTGTGCGACAACTTTTTTGATGGCATCATAGATAAACCGGGGGTCGCTTTGAAAAAGCCTGGAGCAGTACGCGGGATTTGTCGTACAGGAAACAGCTCCCCCCTCAATGGCAAGGCGGCATTCCTCCAGACTGGGATTGTTCACCCAAAACCGTGTGGCGGTTTCACTGTGTACTTTCTGCAAATACGTCATGCCAGCTCCTTTCTACAGGATTCGACTTCTTTGTATATTCATACAAATAGCTGATTTAATCAATTACCTCTACAAACACAGCATGCCTTGAAGAAAAAATCCGCCACGAAGCCGGAGAAGTCAAAAAAGGAAAAGAACCCGGGGGTTTGTGCCGGAACTTATTCGGATTTTCCGGCTTGTCCGCCTTAAAAAGTGCCAGGCGCCTTTTTAGATGGCATATTCTAAAAGATGACGCTATTCTGTGAAATAGAAAAACGTGCCTGGCACCAAATCGGAATAAGGAAGAGAAATCCCCGGCTCTGTATTTTCGTAAACCCCTTTTGTGCCAGGCGCCTTTTTATATGGCACATTCTAAAATATAATACTATTTTGTGAAATATGAAAACGTACCTGGCACCAAATCGTACTGCCGGGTTGCGGGCTGCCGCTCGCTGGTGCGCGCGCAAGGGATTGCAGCGGAAAGCCCACAGGAAGCGCAGGGGCGCTTTCCGAGGACTTGGAGCGGAAAGCCCGGTTTTTGGCGCTTTGCGCCAAAAATGCGCCCAAATTCTGAAATGGAGATTTTACAAATTTACAAAAAAATCTATGAAATTTTATCGATTTGTGGTACAATTCTTTTTTGTTGAAATTGTATTTGAGGTGAATAGTGACCAAAAAAGATTTCCCGACAGTTCATTTTTATGATCAGGATTTTGTCGATATTTACGACCAGACCTGGGCGCTTGTACAGGATTTCATGCAGAAGGGGAGCGCGGGTAACAGGTTTCAGAAGCAGTATTTCAATTATCCGCCGGGTAAGACGATTAACCAGTTTGAGTCGGTTATGTCGACGTTCTTTCTTGTGTATTCCAACCGGAATTTTCCTGCGACGCCGCAAATCGATAATTTCTATGACAAACAGGAGCCTTCCGGCGCGATTCGGTCGGATTACGCGGTAACGAACGGGAAGCCGGTTTTTCATAAGGATAACCCGGAGGGTTTGAGTCCGCCGCTTTTCGCCTGGGCGGAGTACAATATCTATCACAAAATCGGGAACAAGAAGCGGATCAGGGAAGTCCTGCCTATACTGGAGAAGTATTTTTCCTGGCTGGAAACTACGTTCAGGCGGGAAAACGGCTTGTACGAGGTTCCTCTGGCGGCTACCAGGATGGATAATTCCCCGCGGAAGGGCGCCGCGTATCTTATCGATTTTAACACCCAGCAGGCGCTTTCGGCTTTGTATATGTCGGAGCTTGGTGATATTCTGAATGACAAGGACGTGAGTTTCAAGTACAAGAAACATTACTTTTCGCTTAAAACCCGCATTAATAACCACATGTGGAATGAAAAGGATGGTTTTTACTACGATTTGGATAAAAACATGAGTCAGGTACGGGTAAAAACCATTGCGTCTTTCTGGCCCCTGCTTGCGGAAATTCCTAACGACGCGAAGGCTGAAAAAATCATCGCTCATATCAGGAATCCTCATACTTTTGGCACGGAGCATCCGTTTCCGAGTCTGGCGGCGAATGAGGAGGCTTTTGAGAAATCGGGGATGGGTTTCCGGGGTTCGGTGTATCCGCCTTTTACTTTTATGATGATCAAGGGGCTGGAGAAGTACGGCGCTTTTGATCTGGCGCGGGCGAGCGCCATCCGCCATTTGTATTATATGCTGGACGCGCTTCATCCCGAAGGCAAGGAGAAAGGCAACCTTTGGGAAGCCTACGCCCCGCGCAGCGAGGGGCACGCGAAATGGCCGGGAAAGGAAGGATTTCCCCGTCCGCAGTTTTTGCCCTATACGGCGCTTTCAACTATCGCGCTTATGATAGAAAATATCGTCGGGTTGTATATCAGCCTGCCTAAAAAGACCGTGGATTGGATAATTCCCACTATGGAGATTATGGGTATCGAAAATCTGTCCTTAAAAAGAAACTTTATCACGATATTAAGCAGTAAGAGCGGCCGCGGCTGGGAAATCCGGCTGGAGTCGGAAAAGCTGTATTATTTTACCATAGATATTTTATCGAAAAAGAAAAAAACCCTGCCAATCCCCTCGGGCAAATGTTCAATGCTTATCGATAAACTGTAAAAAAACTGTAAACCGTAGAGACTAAACTGTAGAAACTGTACGAAATGTAAAAATCGTAAAAGGAGCTTCTTTATGCAGAATTTTTTTACCGGGGATTACTATGAGACTCCGTCCGGCTGCCGCCGTTTCCTGAGCGACAGGCTTTTTGGCTGGACGCGGTGGAGTTTTTATGTGCGTTTCTTCCGGGTGATACTGCGGTCGAAGGCCCTCGCCGAGAAGGGCGCTTTTGACCAGGAGGCTTTGGCGGAAAGCTCTTATACCATTTTGCGGGATATTGAAGGCTGCGGCGGGCGCATAACGGTCAGGGGGCTGGACAATATACGCGGGGTGGACGGCCCCGTTGTTTTTGTGGGGAATCACATGAGTACGCTTGAAGCTGTTATCCTGCCCTGCCTCATTGCGCCCATCAAACCTCTTTCCTTTATCGTTAAGGAAAAACTTGTTACCGGAACTTTTTTCGGTCCTATTATGACGGCCCTTGATCCCGTTACCGTTACGCGCACTGATCCACGCAAAGACTTAAACGCCGTTCTGACACAGGGGCCGGAAAAAATCGCCGCCGGCCGTTCCCTTGTCATTTTTCCCCAGGCGACCGCCCGCGCGCGGTCTGTCATTTTTAATCCCGCGAAGTTTAACAGTCTGGGTATCAAGCTCGCCTCCCGCACGGGGGTTCCGGTCATTCCCGTGGCGCTCAAAACGGATTTCTGGGGGGATGGCAAGGCTCTTCATGACTTTGGCGTTATACGCCGTGGGGAGCCTGTTCACTTTGAATTCGGCGAACCTGTTTGTGTTCCTCCGGGCCGTGGCAAACAGGAGCATGAGGCGGTTGTCAGGTTTATTATCAGCCGTCTTGAAAACTGGGGCGTGCCTGTCGCGGAGGCTCAGGAAGCTGAAAAGCCTGTTTAATAACCCATTTATAATTCGGAATTTTTGGGCGCATTCCGGGGGCGCGTGAGCGCCCACTACAATCCCATACCTATCGGAAAGCGACCGTCTTCGGGCGCATTTTTTTGCCCGCTACGCGGGCAAAAAAACCGGGCTTTCCGCTCCAAGTCCTCGGATTTGCCAATGCAAATCCTGTGGGCTTTCCACTCCACTCCCTTGCGCGCGCACCAGCGGCTAAGCTATACCATGCAGGTATATACGGGCTAAACTGGTTGGAAATATATTATACAAAAAAGAGACTCGACAAACTGGTAGAAATATAGAATAATCAGGTAAAACTTTTGGAGGATAGATATGAAGGAAATTAAAGACTTTGAAACCTGGTATAAAAAAATCAATAAAACCAATGATAAGTATGAGTATTTGGAATTTGTTGGGGAATTAATGGGAACACCTTTTACGGAATATCATTATTCACTTATACTCAACAAAAATACAGAGAATGCATTTAAGGACATTTTATGGAGCAGATTTGATGAACATGAAGACGCCGGAACATTTTTGCTAAACAAATTGGAAAACAACGAAGATACGGAATGTATTGTGAAAATATTATTTACTTTAGGGAAAATAGCTGATTCAAAAAACGGCAAACAAAAAGAAAAAGTCTATGAATATGCAAAA
>JAISAF010000353.1 GCA_031266855.1 Spirochaetales bacterium | reverse complement strand
GCTGTGCCTGGTGGCAGAGTACGCAATTTTTCCCCAGAAAAATTGCGACCGCCGGGGTGCGGGGAGCATAATTGCCTCTGGCAATTATGCTCCCCACGGAATTGCTGTTCAGCAATTCCGTGACCTGATTCTGAGCTACCGCTCGTAGGCCCCCATGTCTACCGCGCTGCCTTTGAAGCGCGCGGGTTTCCGTCCCTGTCGGTGGTAATGGCGGAAAGGTTGGGAGTCTGTCCCGCGTTATAGGTATGGATGTAGCGGGCGCTGTCGTGTGCCCGGAATCCAGGACGCATGGGCGGGTAGCGGAATCGCATGCGAAGCATACACAATTTCGTGACCTGCCCCTTGCTTAAGGCCGCAGGAGCATTGTCAGGTAAAGTCCGCGCCTTCGCTATGGTTGAAACCGGAAAACCGGTAACCGCAGGACGCGCCGCTTATCAAATTCCGGTCGTATATGTCCCGTTCGTCAATCGGAAACACTTTGCAATTTCCCGGCCTCAAGCCCCGGTGTTTTGTACAGCAGGCTTGTCCCTTGTCGTCAACTTTCAGATACATACAGCGCGGCAGGAGCAGGCGGCAGCACGCGCCACACCTTCCGCATTGCCCCTCTCTGCGGGCAAGGCTTTTTTTTACATGGCCGGGATTGAACAGGCGTAAAACCAGCCTTCGCAGCACGCCTTTCCAGAGAGCAAGCCGTCCCGCTATTCCCGGCCGCTTGTAACCGCCGCGGATCAAAACTTCGCTCACCGGAAAAGCTCCTCCTCGTAGAACTGCGCGAAAAACTCACTGTATTTCTGCATAATCTCGTCCAGCCGCGCCTCACTGCCGTTCCACTCTATTTCCGTTTCGCCGAAAAAAGCCGTGAAATTGTGATGCTCAAGTTCCGTGATGTAATTGAGCCTGGTAACCGGGTCGCTTTCAAGTTTGATTTCCAGCCCGGCGATACGGGTAAGCCTGTGCCGCAAAAGCAGTTTGATGACGAATTTATTTCCGTCCTTTTCCACCCGGGCCTCCTGCACGACAACGGCTACGCCTTCGCCGTTTACGAAATTTGCCTCCGTTGTCAAATCTTTTATCGTTACGGGTTTTGAATATCCAAGTTGCGCAAATCCGTACACGGGATAATCGGCATTGAATATTCTTGAAAAAATTTCTGCCCGTCCGCTCGCCGCCGTCCCCGCCAGCAGCAAAATGGCAAAAACCATCCTTACGGTTCTTTTTTTCATAAGGCACTCCTTTCACAAGTCTTTTGGAGGAGTCATCCTCCTTTGTGTATAGTCTACGAAACCGGGGAGATAAAAACGGGGGGGCACTGTGAAAAAAAAAATCCGGCGCTGAGGTTCCGCGGTTAATCGTCATCCTTATCGCCGTAATCCTCATCCTCATCGTCGTAGTCGTCATCCTGATGCCGCCGGTCCGGGGCGTTCCTGCTGGTAGCGGCCTTCATAACGATTTTCCGGTAGAGTTCGAGGGTGTAAAGTTTGAATTCCACATTTATGTTGGCGGCGTGTCTTCGGATTTCCCCGGTCAGGGAACCGAGGCACTGGGATATTTCCGTTGTCGCCTCAAGATCATCCTGCGCTATGCGGATATCTGCCCAGATTTCCGCATCACGGGGGAGTGCGGAAATGATCGCGAGTGAAACCGCTTTATACGCCTCGTCTATCCGCTTGCCGTGAACATCCATCTCCCCTAACGGAGAAAACGTTTTTGCGTGAAGCGGCCGTGTATCAACGACGCGCCCCAAACGATTGTACTCAAGCTCAACTGCGACTTTGAAGTGTTCCCCCTGCTCGTAGGTAATTTGCAGATACCCCACGGGCGAAAAATATAAATACTTTGCGCACAGGAAAAGCGCGGCAAGAACCAGCGCGATGGCTGCCGCGAGAAAGATTCTCTTTCGATTATGCCGCACATCAACTATCATACCGACATGGCACTGGGGCGGATTCAGGATTCTTCCGATTTTCCCGTTGTTAAACAGAACTATACTTTTTTTCCCGTCAAGCCGCACGACAACGCCTTTCATACCTCTCCCTCCGTATCAAGGAAACGCGGCAAAAATGAATGAATATAAGGATAATCGCCTCGCATGATGAGAACAACGGCAGCTATATACTGACGGTATTTCTCGAATATTTTCAGGGAAAACCCCGTTTTTGCGGAAAGTTTGCCGGCGGGCATCTGCCGCGCCTTCAGCATTTCCGCCGTCAGCTCTTCATCTTCCAGAATACGCCGGGCTATTGTATGACAGGTCCGCCGCGAACGTTCCTGCTTCGGGCAGTTTTTCATCAGTTTTTCCCAGGTAAAACCCCAATCCGCGAACCGGATATTTATCTCATCAATCTCCATGCGCAGATTATTCTGTTCTTCCGTTAAATCGTAATTCCGTTTCGCGATGTCCGCTTCCCAGAGGCCGGGGGCTTCCTCATTTTCTTCGAAAATGGAAAAGAGCGGCTTGCGCGTTTTTGATTCTTTCCGGGCGGCGTCAATCAATCTGTTTTTTATTACTGCCCGCGCGTATGCCGCAAATGAACCGAGTTTTTCGTCGTATGTTTTAACGCTTTGCGTGAAGGCGAGCATTGCCTCCGTCAGGTTGTCCTGCCGCTGTTCTCTCTTGTAAAACATATCGGACACCGCTTTTTTCATAAAAGGCAAATAATCGGTGAGCAGTCCGGTCAATGTCCGTTTATCGGTTTTTGCGCGGATAATTTTATCAATTAATTCTATTGAGTGTGTATCCTTCATCATTGCTCTTTTGCGCTTTCAGTATAGAGAAAAAATTATACCGGATGCAAGGCATCGGCAACTCAGAACCAGGCCCCAAAATTGCCTATGGCAATTTTGCTGTGGCAAAATTGCGTGGTTTGCCACCACGCACAGCGCGTAACGCGCTGTGCACGTCTTTATCACCTACCGGGCGGCACGCGGAAACAGGCCCCGGTTTTGCCTGTGGCAAAACCGGGGGCGCATAATTGCCGTAGGCAATTATACGCGTAGAACCAGGCCGGCGGATTTGCCGGTGGCAAATCCGCCTGAGTTACCGGTCCGCGCGGTTTCCGCGCGGGCGCGGGGGTGGTGTTATGCGAAATGGGTATCCGGCGTCCTTTGTGAATGCGAAGCATTCACAAAGGACGCGCTGCCGCTGGGCGGCGCGAGGGATTGGAGCGGAAAGCCCACAGGAATTGCATGGGCAATTCCGAGGACTTGGAGCGGAAAGCCCGGTTTTTTTGTCCGGCCTTTAGCGGGCAAAAAAACGCGCCCACAACGTGTTCTTGACGATGTAGGGCTTTGCGCGTACACTAATCATGGATTTTTTTACTATTTAAAAGAGCGGTTAAGGAAGTTATAGTTATATACAAGGAGCAACCAGCTATGTCACTGAAAACTTTCCGGGGAGGGGCGCATCCGCCGGGCAGGAAAGATGCCTCAAAGAATGCGCAGATAGAATATTTTTCTTCCCCAAAACAGGTGGTGATTCACCTGAATCAGCATACGGGGGCGCCGAATCAGCCTTTGGTGAAGGTGGGCGATTCGGTGAGGCGGGGGCAGAAGATTGCTTCCAGCGATGGGAAGCTGATGATTCCTCATCATGCGTCAATTTGCGGTGTGGTTAGAAAGATTGAGCCTAGGCCGCAGTCAAATCTGCTGGATGGTGTGGCGATTGTGATTGAGGCTGATGGGGGTACGGAAACGGAGTTTCTTCCTGCGCTGGATGTTTTTTCCTGTACGCGGGAGGAGGCTGTTGCGCGTATCAGGGAGGCGGGTATTGTGGGTATGGGGGGCGCGGGTTTTCCTGCGTGGATGAAGCTTTCTCCTCCTGCGTCGAAGCCTATTGGTATTGTGATTGCTAATGGCGCGGAGTGTGAGCCGTATTTGACGATTGACTATCGTACCTGCCTTGAGTCGCCTGGCGCTTTGGTGTTTGGTATGGCGGCGACTCTTCATGTTCTGGGTGTCAAAAAGGGTGTTTTCGCTGTTGAGGACAATAAGACCGATGTGGTTCCTGTTTTGGAGAAGGCGGTGGGGGAGTTCCTGGCGGGTGAGGGGAGCGGGAAGGGGTTCGATATCAGTGTCCAGCTTTTGAAGACAAAGTATCCTCAGGGTGGGGAAAAAATGCTGATTGAGGCGATAACCGGACGCCAGGTTCCTTCCGGGGGTTTGCCGATGGATGTGGGTGCTGTTGTGCAGAATCTGGGTACGTTGAAGGCGATTGCCGAGGCTTTCAGGGAGGGGAAACCTCTTATTGATCGCGGTTTTACTGTAACGGGTGGGGCCTGCAAAACGCCGAAAAACCTTTGTGTTCCTGTTGGGACGGTTCTGTCCGAGCTGATTCCTGATGTTATTGATGTGCGGGCCGATCTTGCGCGGGTGCTGTACGGCGGGCCGATGATGGGGGTAAGTGTTCCTACGCTTGATACTCCTATTCAGAAAAATACTTCGGGTGTGGTGTTTATGACGCCTGGGGAGGCGCGTGTTTTTGACGAGGGAACCTGTATCCGCTGCGGGCGGTGTATGCGGTACTGTAACTGCCGTTTGTCGCCCGCGCTGATGAATGAGGCGCTTCTTTCGGAGGATTACGCGGCGGCGGACGCGATTGGTCTTCTTGACTGTATTGAGTGCGGCACCTGTTCTTATGTCTGTCCTGCCCGTGTGCGGCTTGTGCAGCGTTTCCGTGTTGGTAAAATGAAACTTCGGGCAATGAAGGCCGCCGAACAGGCGCGGGTGAAGGCCAGGGCCGAAGCTCAGGCCGCGGCTGAAGCTGCATCTGCGGCTGTGGCTTCACCAGCTTCGCCAGCTTCAAAGGAGGCAAAATAATGCCGGAACATCAGAGTCTGCTTCTTTCGTCGAGTCCTCATGTTTTCACGAATGTGAGTGTGCGGCGTCTTATGCTGAATGTAATTATTGCCCTTCTGCCGGTAACAGTTTACGGTATCTCTATTTTTGGGTTTTCGGCGGCGCGGGTTGTTCTGACATCGGTTGTCTCGTGCGTTTTGTTTGAGATCATTTTCCGCGCCATTATTCATTCAAAGCAGAATTTCGGCGATTTGTCGGCGGTTGTAACGGGTCTGCTTCTGGCGCTTATTCTGCCGCCTTCCACGCCAAGCTGGATGGTCGCTATTGGCGCTTTGGCTTCCATAGTTGTGGCGAAGGAGTTTTTTGGGGGCCTGGGGCATAATCCTTTTAATCCCGCTCTTATCGGGCGGGCGATTCTTCTGATGAGTTTTCCTGCCGCGCTGACTTCGTGGCACAGGCCGCCTCTGGATGCTCTCGGCGGCGCGTCGCTGACGGATGCCTTGAGTACGGCTACGCCCCTTGCTATCCTTAAGGATGGCGGTACGCTTATGGGCGCGGCTGGGAGTCTGGGTACGGATTCGCTGCCGGATTTTTACACGGCCCTGTTTTTCGGGAACCACGCGGGCTGTATAGGCGAGACTTCTATTCTGCTTATCCTCATAGGCGGGGTTTTCCTTATCGCGACAAAAACGATTGTATGTGCTACGCCTGTGGCGATGCTCGCGGTTACGGCGCTTTTTTCCGCGCTGCTTGGCGTTGATCCGCTTTTCAGCGTTCTTTCCGGCGGTGTCGTTTTTGGCGCTTTTTTCATGGCGACCGATTACGCGACGACTCCCCTGACTACGGCGGGCAAGGTTCTTTTCGGCGCGGGGGCGGCGGTTGTACTGGTGCTTATCCGCCAGTTCGGCGGATACCCGGAGGGGGTTACTTACGGTATCCTGATGATGAACGCTGTGGTTCCGTATCTGAACAAGCTGCGTGAGAAGAAGTATGGCAGCATTGGGAAGGGGGCGAAAAAATGAATAAAACGATGTTGAAGCTTGGTTTTGTGCTTGCGCTTTTTGCGGGTGTGGCCTGTGTGGGCCTTGCTGTTGTACACAGCCTTACCGCGGAAAAGATCGCGGCGCACGCACAGAGCGCCCTGGAGAACGCTCTAAAGGAAATATTCCCTGGCGCGGACGGTTTCGACGATGTGTCGGGGGAGCTTTCCTCCCTCGATGAGCGGATAACGATTGGCGCGGCTTACGACATGAAGAAGGATGGAACTTCCGTGGGTATCGCGGTTCAGGCAACAGGGCCCAGCTATAATGGGGCGGCAACGCTTCTTTCCGGCTTTAGCGCGGATAAAAAAGTGGTTCGCGTTGTTGTACTGGATTTGAAGGATACCCCCGGCCTGGGCGCCAACGCGGCGAATGCTACCTATTATGTTGACAGGGCAAGCAGGACGACTTTCCCCGGCCAGTTTTCGGGTAAAGATATAGGCGACGCCTTTGAAGCAAAAAAAGATGTCGTGGCCATCACCGCGTCCACCATTACCTCGCGCTCACTGGCTGCTATTGTTAAGGCTTCCGGTGAGGCGGCGATGGTGTATTTCGCGAAGGGAGGGCGGTAAATGAATAAGGCGCTTTCCATATTCCTGCGGGGAATCGTAATCGAAAACCCGCTGGCTATTATCATGATTGGTCTGTGTTCCTCTGTCGCTGTTACTACCTCCGTGGCGAACGGAATCGGCATGACGGCGGGCATGGTGTTCGTTCTTCTGTGTTCGGAGCTTATCATCAGCCTGTTCCGCAAGGTCATTCCGGGGAATATCCGTATGCCGATTTTTATTGTTGTTATCGCGGCTTTTACCACGATGGTTGATATTATCATGCAGGCGTATTTTCCCGATTTGTCCGAAGCAATGGGGGTTTTTATTCCCCTTATTGTCGTCAACTGTATCATCATGGGCCGTGTGGAGGCTTTTGCTTCACGCGAGAACGCGGGCCACGCTGTTCTTGACGCGCTGGGGATGGGCGTAGGCTACGCATGGGTTTTGATTGGCATGTCCGTTGTGCGGGAGCTTCTTGGCAATGGCACGATTCTGGGTTTTCAGATTATGCCGGAGTCCTACCAGCCTGTTCTGTTTTTTGTTTTGCCGCCGGGCGGTTTTCTGGTTTTCGCCCTGTTTATAGCCCTGAACATTGCCTTGAAAAAGCTGTGGCTCGGTCAGGACTACAAAGGAGGTAAGTGATGCCCAAACTTCTGGAAATTCTGCTTGCTTCGCTGCTGATTAATAACATCGTCATTATGCGTTTTATCGCGCTGTGTCCGTATATCGGCATGACAAACGATGTGAAGCAGTCTATCGGTATGAGTATCGCCGTGTCCTTTGTTATGGTTCTGGCCAGCACGGTTACGTGGTTTTTGTACAATATTGTACTGGTTCCGCTGGATTTGAAGTTTCTGCAAATACTTGTTTTTATTCTGATTATAGCGTCCCTGGTGCAGCTTGTGGAGTTCTATCTGAAAAAGGCCGCTCCCGCTCTGTATATGGCGATGGGTATTTACCTTCCGCTTATTACGACGAACTGCGCGATTCTGGCCGTTACCCTGGACAACATTTCTGAAAACTATACCTTTATTCAGTCAATTGTGTACTCGCTTGGAACAGCCGCGGGTTTCATGCTGGCGATGATTCTTCTTGCCGGTCTGCGCCAGAGGATACGAACCTCGGCTATTCCCCATTTTATGAGGGGAAATCCCATACTTTTTGTATTATCCAGCCTTATCGCGACGGCCTTCATGGGTTTCGCGGGGCTGATAAAGTGAGGCCCGTATGTCAATAATACTTATAACGCTTGCTGTTTCCGTAGTTCTGGCTTTTAGCATTGGAACGGGTCTGGGTTTTTTTCAGCAGAAATTCAAAGTAACGCGCGATCCGAAAATCGATGCTGTTCGTGAAGCCCTGCCGGGCGCGAACTGCGGCGCCTGCGGTTTTCCCGGCTGCGATTCATACGCCGAGGCTGTAGCGGGAGGGGAAGCGCCTCCTAATAAATGCTCGGTGGGCGGCAGCAAAGTTGCCGTTATCCTTGCCGAAATTCTTGGGGTAAGCGTTTCCGCCGAAGATATGATAGCGGTTCTCCGCTGTCAGGGAACGCAGGACAAGGCCCCGAAAAAAGGCCGCTATGTGGGCATTCCCTCCTGTAGCGCGGCAAAGCTTTCCGCCGGAGGTACCAAGCTGTGCGCGTGGGGCTGCTATGGCTATGGAGACTGCGAGGCGGAATGTCCCTTTGGAGCCATCAAAGTTGGAGAGGACGGCATTCCCTGCATTGACGACAGGAAATGCACAGGCTGCGGCAAATGTGTAATTGCCTGTCCCCAAAAGATCATTGCGCTGTATCCCCGCAAGGACCGGCAGCGGGTTTTACCTCTGTGTTCCAACCGCAACGTGATCAAGGCAATGGTACGGCGTACCTGCTCCGTAGGCTGCTTTAAATGCGAGTTATGCGTACGAAGCTGCCCGGCGAAAGCTATCCGCATGGAAAACATGCTCCCCGTTGTTGATTACAGCCTGTGTACATCCTGCAATACCTGTGTTGCCAAATGCCCAACAAAGGCTTTTAGCCTGATACGCAGGCAAAGCGCGTAACGCCAGCCGCGGGCGGATTTATATTTTTTGGGCGCATTCCACAGGGCGCGGTGAGCGCCCACAACAATCCATACCTATCGGAAAGCGACTGTCTTCAGGCGCATTTTTTGCCCGTGGAACCCACGGGCAAAAAACCGGGCTTTCCGCTCCAAGTCCTCGGAAGCGCCCATGCGCTTCCTGTGGGCTTTCCGCTACAATCCCTTGCGCCCCACACGGGCCTTTCGCGCTTCGCTTACCCTCAAGCCCATGCACAAGCCTTTAGACCGTGCGTATAACCAGACCGTCGCAATTTTGCCGAAAATAAATATGAAAACAGGTTGAACAATAATAAAAAATGTACATGTAATTATGCGGAGTTTATAATGGCGAAATTGGTAACAAAATATACCGAAGAGTATATTTGTAAGAAATTCCTGGATAACGCAAATATTTATATGGATTTTAACCCACATAATAATTATGCGGATATAGATTTATTGGTTTATGGAAAGGTTAATGGAAAAAACTGGAAAATAATTATATATTGTGATGGAATTTATCAATTTAATATAATGGATCATGGTGTTGAGGATAAAAAAGATATTGAAAGATGCCAATATAAACCGTATATCATTTTGGAAGTTAATATAAATAAAAATAAAATATCTAAAACTCCTGTTGGAGAATATTTCAATATAAAATTAAATGATTTTGATATTTTCTCTATAGAAATGATAGGTGTAGAAAAAATTATAAATATAATATGTAAATTTTATAAAATAGAAACGTATGAAATAACGGAAAAAGAATATATTAGACTTGTTCGATAACCTGCCGGTTCTCTCACAAGTCTGGCGAATTTGCCGCAAAATGGCGGCAAATTCGGTTGTTCTTATATTGAAACTGTTACCGAAGTTATTTAGAAACTGAGGTTTCTAAATAACTCTATTGAATTATTAAATAAGGGAATCTCTAGAAACGTTCCAGATACTGTTCCTGGCACATGAAAAACCGGTTCTTCCGCTGCCGCTCCGCGGCGGCAGGGCTAAACCTGGCCCGCAGAATTTTTTAATCATGAATAAATTTTTTTTACTTCTCCGGTTTCGCGGTAAATTTATCTTTAGACATCGCAGACCCGCCATTCCCTCAGCGTGTGTTTCTCTGTGTCAAACACAATTCCCGCCTTTACCACACGGCGCCCCCCGCCGCTGTACGGAAGAAGATACCCCTTCTCATCTATCTGCTCCAGCGCGTCCTCCACCGTCGCGTCCCTGTCCAGCTTGAACTCAAACACGTATACCCTGTCCTTCGTTTTCACCACCGCGTCCGCCCTGCCCGCCGCGCTCCTTACCTCCGCCTCCACGAATTGCCCCAGCAGCGCGAACACAAGATAGAATATCGTCTGGTAATACTTCTCGCCCTTCGCGAAATACAGGTCATACGGAATGGCGGAGAAAAACGCCCGCAGCTCTTCCAGAAACACCTG